>CAIZKA010000152.1 GCA_903933395.1 uncultured beta proteobacterium
CAGAACAGGGCATCGAAATACATCGGGTACTTGCGAAAGGCAGTAGCCAGATTCGCGCCGGTTTCGACCTCCGACTTGATCGAGAACAGCAACCTTGCAAGCGCCGGGTTGCTGGTGCCCTTGCCGACGATGTCGAAGGACTGCAGCAACGGTACGCCGGACTTCACCATGGTGGCGAGCTGCCGCGAGAAAAGCGTGATGTCCTTGTCCGAGACGGAGCCGCCTCCCCCGGTCTTCTGCTTCTTGAGCTTGGTGACGTTGATGCCTTGCCGCCGCAGGGCCGCATTGGCCACTGCTTCGCTGGCTGCCTTGAGTTCGCCGCGAACAACCTTGCCTTGCTTGTTCTTGCCTTCCCAGGAAAAATTAAGCTCCTTGGGGCCGTTCTTTTTTTCTTCCTTGCCTGCTGTGGCCATCGGCTTCTCCCACATTAATTTTCGTTTCGGCCGCTGCGTCGGGTGCCGGAAAAACCGGCGACAGCCTCCACTCAATCCCTTGGGCGGATATTCTACGCCCTGACTATGCCGAGAGTATCACTCTCCGGCGGGGCGGTGAAGTCGCACCATCTTGATCTTTCGGTCCTGTGTTTGCACGATCTCCATCGCCACGTTGCCCACCCGCACCCCGACTCCGACTTCGGGGATGTCCTGCAGATGCTCGACAATCAGTCCGTTGAGCGTACGCGGCCCGTCCAGGGGCAGATCCAAGCCCAGCATGCGGTTGAGCTCCCGCAGCGTGGCCGCTCCATCCACCAGTGCCACGCCATCCGCGCTCCAGGAAAGCGAGCCGGCGACATCCGATTGCCGCGTCGTGAACTTTCCGACCAGTTCCTCGATGATGTCCTCGAGGGTAACCAGACCCTCGATCTCGCCATATTCGTCCACCACCAGGCCCATGCGCTGCCGGTTCTCCCGAAAGAACTGGAGCTGGGTGTAGATCGGCGTCGCCGCGGGAATGAAATAGGGCTCTGACATGTGCTCGCGAACCGTGGCGTTGGTGACTTCGCCGGCGAAGGCTTCCGCCAGCAGGCGTCTTTGATGCAGTACGCCGATGATGTCGGCCGGGTCGTTCTCGAACACCATGACCCGCGTGTGAAAACTGGTGGCCAACTGCGCCTTTATGTTCTCGATCGGCGCCGCAATGTCGATGGCTTCGATTTCGCCGCGCGGGACCATGATGTCGGCGACCGTCAGTTGCTCCAGCTCGAACAGGTTGAGCAGGATGGAGCGGTGCTGCTGCGGAATGAAGTTGCTTGACTCAAGAACCAATGAACGCAGCTCCCCGACGCTGAGTCGGGAGCCTTCCTGGCCTGCTGCCGGCTTCAGCCTGAGCGCCCATAGCAGTGCATTGACGAACAGATTTACGAACCAGACTATGGGATAGGCCGCACGCAACAGCGGCCAGATCGCGTAGCCCAAAATCCGAGCCAGCCGGTCGGCATGCGCGGCACCAAGAATCTTCGGCGTGATTTCGGCGAACACCAGGATGGCAAATGTCACAAGCAGGGTGCCGACGCTTAGCGCCCACTTTTCCTCGCCAAATAGCTCTATGGTGATCAACGATACCAGGGTCGCGGTAGCGGCGTTGAGCAGATTGTTGCCAAGCAGGATCACGCCCAGCATCTTGTCGGTGCGACCCAGCAGGTCCAGGGCAAGTTTCGCTCCCCGGTCTCCTTGGCCCGCCATGTGCCGCAAGCGATGGCGGTTGGAGGCCATCATCGCCGTCTCGGCCAGAGAGAAGAAGGCGGAACAGCCGAGCAGCACTGCCAGCGCAACGAACTGCGCGGATAAGGGAATTCCGTCCATCAGCGCCCGAGGATTACCTCAAGCACGAAACGGCTGCCGACATAAGCCAGCAGCAGCGCCGCGAAACCGGCCAGGGTCCAGCGCAAGGCTATGCGGCCGCGCCAGCCGCGCAGGTGGCGGCCGACCAGCAGTGCGGCGAAGATCAGCCAGGAGAGAATGGCGAAGAGCGTCTTGTGGTTGAAGGTCAGCGCCTTGCCGAACAGGGTTTCGGAGAAGAACACGCCCGAAACCAGCGTCAGCGTGAGAAGGACGAAAGCGACATGGATCAGGCGGAACAACAAGGACTCCATGGTCAGCAGGGGCGGCAAGCCGGCCAGCAGCGGAGAGATGCGGCCGCGGTGAAGCCCTTTTTCGGCGGCGGCCATCAGCAGGGCGTGCAGCGCGGCGAGGGTAAACAGGCTGTAGGCCAGCATGGCCATCAGGAAGTGCATTCGAAATGCCATCGACCCGGCGTTGGCCAGGACGTGGGCTTCGGCGAATATCGCCGGCAGGACGGCGGCGACGGCCGCCGCCGGCAGGCCGAGAACCTGCAAACCCTCCATGCGTGCGTAAAAGCTTTCGATCCAGTAAAGCGCAATGGCCAGCCAGAGCATCACCGACAGCGCGATGGCGAAACTGAAACGCATGCTGCCGCCGTCGAAAAGTTCCATGCGCAGGCTGACACCGTGCGCCACCAGTGCCAGCAGCAGCAGGCCGCGCTCGCCGAGCCTGAGCCCGCCGCTTGGCTGGTCGAGCGCCGGTCCGCGCCAGCGCGTGCGCCAAAGATGTACCGCCAGGCCGGCATAGAGGGCTGCGGCCAGCAGATGCATTAAGATTGCGGGCATTCGTGAAGTCTACACCAAGCCTTCCATCTCTTATCGCTTCTGTCCTCCCCGTAAATCCATGTTAGATAATCTTACCCAGCGTCTCGGCCGCGTCGTCAAGAACCTCCGCGGCCAGGCCCGTCTGACCGACGACAATATTTCAGACATGCTGCGCGAAGTGCGCATGGCCCTGCTCGAAGCCGACGTGGCTTTGCCGGTGGTCAAGGACTTCATTGCCCGCGTCAAGGAAAAGGCGCTCGGCCAGGAAGTCATCGGTTCGCTGACCCCCGGCCAGGCATTGGTCGGCGTCGTGCATCGCGAACTCACCGAACTGATGGGAGGCGCCAGCGTCGGCCTGAATCTCGCCACGCAGCCGCCGGCCGTGATCCTGATGTCCGGCCTGCAGGGCGCCGGCAAGACCACAACCACCGCCAAGCTCGGCAAATGGCTCAAGGAGCGGCAGAAAAAGAAGGTGCTGACGGTCAGTTGCGACGTCTATCGCCCTGCCGCCATCGAACAGTTGAAGGCCGTCTCGGCCCAGGCCGGGATCGATTTTTTCCCGTCCTCGGGCGAACAGAAGCCGGCCGACATCGCTGCCGCCGCGCTGGATTACGCCAAGCGGCACTACTACGACGTAATCTTCGTCGATACCGCCGGGCGGCTGGCCATCGACGAAGCCATGATGGCCGAGATCAAGGATCTGCACGCGCTGTTGAAGCCGATCGAAACCCTGTTCGTGGTCGACGCCATGCTCGGCCAGGATGCGGTGAATACGGCGAAAGCCTTCAACGAAGCCCTGCCGCTCACGGGGATCATCCTGACCAAGCTCGACGGCGACTCCCGCGGTGGCGCCGCGCTGTCGGTGCGCCACGTCACGGGCAAGCCGATCAAGTTCGCCGGTGTCGGCGAAAAGCTGACGGGCCTCGAGGAATTCCATCCCGAACGCATGGCCTCGCGCATCCTTGGCATGGGCGACATCCTCGGCCTGGTGGAGGATGCCCAGCGCGGCGTCGATCAGGACAAGGCGCAGGAATTCGTCAAGAAGATGAAGTCGGGCAAGGGCTTCGACCTCAACGACTTCAAGGACCAGATCGGCCAGATGAAAAACATGGGCGGCATGGCGGCGATGCTGGAAAAGCTGCCGGCGCAGTTCAGCGCCATGGCGCAGAAGGCCGGCGGCGGCATGGAAGACAAGACCGTGCGGCGTCTGGAGGGCATCATCAATTCGATGACGCTTTTGGAGCGTACCAAACCGGAAATCATCAAGGCCAACCGCAAGCGCCGCATCGCCACCGGTGCCGGGGTGACGGTGCAGGAAGTCAATCGCCTGCTGAACCAGTTCGAGCAGACGCAGAAGATGATGAAGCAGTTCTCCAAGGGGGGAATGGCGAAGATGATGCGGGGGATGAAGGGGATGCTTCCCGGTATGCGCTGACGCGCATACCGTTCATGGTGAGCTTGAGCCGTTCGTGGTGAGCCTGTCGAACCACACTTTCGTCATTCCCGCGAACGCGGGAATCCAGAAGTAGGTTTGTATTTGTCGCCGTATCACTAGCGCGGCCTTGAAAACGAAGTCGAAAACAGAAAGTCGGCGCCGGCGATACGGCGACTAAAGCGCTACCGCGGCCCGATCACCTGCGGCCCCCAACGCCACTGCTTCTCCCACGCCCCGCGCACCATGTTCGGATACTCGGGTTTGCCCAGGCTGCCGTTGTAGCGGCCCAGCGCGCGGTAGATATCGCCGTTTTCGATGTCGAGGTAATGGCGCAGGATGGTGCAACCGAAACGCAGGTTGGTGCGCGTGTGAAACAGGTTGTTGTCCTTGCTGCCGATCAGGCCCACCCAGAAGGGCATCACCTGCATGTAGCCGCGCGCGCCGGCCGAAGACACCGAATACTTCTTGAACCCGCTTTCGACCTGGATCAGGCCGAGCACCATTTGCGGGTCTAAGCCGGCTCGTTTGGCCTCGTAATACACGGTCTTGAGAAACTCGAGGCGTCCCTCGCGGTCCGGCATGCGCCGGCTCAGGCGGCCGGACATTTCCGTCAGCCAATTGACCTTCTCCTGGACCGAGGGAAACTGCGGTTCGGGCGAGGCCCGGTCGGCGATGGCGGCGTGCAGCGCCGCCCGCACACTGGCGGCCAGAGGCTCGTATAGCTGTGCCCCGGCGAGGGCTGCCGCCGGCAGCAGCGCTGTGGCGAGGCCCAGCGCCAGGCGGCGGATCAGCCGCACAACAACTTGAGTTGGAGGAAGCCGGTCATTTCGCCGGCGGCAACCATGGTGGCCTCGGCGTCGCTGCGGCCCTTGTATTCGAGCTTGCCCTCCTTGAGGCCGCGCTCGCCGACCACCACGCGATGCGGTATGCCGATCAGTTCCCAATCGGCAAACATCGAGCCGGGCCGCTCGTCGCGGTCATCGAGGATCGCGTCGATGCCGGCGGCGAGCAGTTCGGCATGGAGCGCATCGGCCGCGGCGCGGACGGCCTCCGATTTGGCGTAATTCATCGGCACCACGGTGACGGCAAAGGGCGCGATCCCGGCCGGAAAAATGATCCCGCGCTCGTCGTGACCCTGCTCGATGGCGGCGCCGACGATGCGTGAAACGCCGATGCCGTAGCAGCCCATTTCCATGACCTGGTCCTTGCCCTGTTCGTCGAGGAAAGTGCATTTCAGCGCTTCGGCATACTTGGTGCGCAGCTGGAAGATGTGCCCGACTTCGATGCCGCGGCACAGCTCGAGAGCGCCCTTGCCGTCGGGCGACGGGTCGCCTTCGAGCACGTTGCGGATGTCGGCCACGGTCCCCGGTTGCGGCAGGTCGCGGCCGAAATTGACCCCGGTGAGGTGGTAGCCCTCTTCGTTGGCGCCGCAGATCATGTCGCTCATGACCGCGACGCTGCGATCGGCGACGACCTTGCCTGAAAAACCCACCGCCCCGATATAGCCGGGCTTGCAGCCAAGCGTGGCGATGATTTCTTCGTCGCGGGCGAAGCGGAACTCGCCGACCACCTTCTGCGCCTTGATTTCGTTCAGGTCATGGTCGCCGCGCAGCAGCAGCAGGACGAATTCGCTGCCGCCTTCACCTTCGGCCATCACGGCAATGGCCTTGACGGTCTGCGTCAGGGGCAGGCCCAGAAAGGCGGCCACATCCTCGCATTTGGTCTTGCCCGGCGTGGCCTTCTTCTCCATCGTCGCGGGCTTTGCCGTGTCGCCAGCGCCGACTCTTGCAGGGGTTACGGCCTCGGCGAGTTCCACATTCGCCGCATAGTCCGAGGCTGGGCAGAAGGCGATTGCGTCTTCGCCCGAGTCGGCCAGGACGTGGAACTCATGCGAACCGGTGCCGCCGATGGCGCCCGTATCCGCCGCCACGGCGCGGAACTTCAGACCCAAGCGGGTGAATATGCGGCTGTAGGTGTCGTACATGTTGCGGTATTCGCGCTCGAGGTCGGCATACGAGGTATGGAAGGAGTAGCCGTCCTTCATCAGGAACTCGCGGCCGCGCATTACGCCGAAGCGCGGCCGGATTTCGTCGCGGAACTTGGTCTGGATCTGGTAGAAGTGCCGGGGTAGCTGGCGATAGCTCTTGACCTCGCGCCGCACCACGTCCGTAATCACCTCTTCGTGGGTCGGACCGATCACGAAATCGCGCTGGTGGCGGTCCTTGAAGCGCAGCAGTTCCGGGCCGTACTTCGGGCCGCGCCCGGATTCTTCCCACAATTCAAAAGGTTGCACCGCGGGCATGAGCAGCTCAATGGCTCCGGCACGGTCCATTTCCTCGCGCACGATGTGCTCGACCTTGCGCAGGACGCGCAGCCCCATCGGCATCCAGGTGTAAATGCCGCCGGCCAGGCGGCGGATCAGGCCGGCGCGCAGCATCAGTTGATGGCTGATGATCTCGGCGTCGGAGGGGGCTTCCTTGAGGGTGGCGATGAAAAACTGGCTGGCGCGCATGGCTGTAGGCTGAAAACCGGAAAGGACGCATTTTACCTGCGGCCGGGAATTTGCAGAGACGGCAGATGCGGCTTTCCAGCGGCGCGCGATTGTGAAAGAATGGACCCCAATCAATCATTGGAATATGCATCATGCTCGATCGTGAAGGCTTTCGCCCGAACGTCGGCATCATTCTGGTCAACAGTCGCAACGAGGTGTTTTGGGGCAAACGGATCCGCGAACATTCCTGGCAGTTCCCGCAAGGGGGCATCAAGAAGGGCGAAACGCCCGAGCAGGCGATGCTCCGCGAACTGGAGGAGGAAACCGGCCTCAAGCCCGAACATGTGCGGATCATCGGCCGCACGCGCGACTGGATGCGCTATGAGGTGCCGAAGCACTGGATTCGCCGCGAATGGCGCAGCACCTACCGGGGGCAGAAACAGATCTGGTTTCTGCTGCGTCTGGTGGGGCGCGACAGTGACGTCTGCCTGCGCGCCAGCGAACATCCGGAATTTGATGCCTGGCGCTGGAACAGCTACTGGGTGCCGCTGGCCAACGTGATCGAGTTCAAGCGCGGCGTGTATGAGGCTGCCCTGCTCGAACTGGCGCGCCTGCTGTTCGTGCATCCCGAAGAGCGCATGCCGCGCTGGGAATCAGGTTCGACGGACGATGCGAAATGAAGCATTGGTTCGCCTTCGTTCTGGCCGGAGTCGCGGCATGTGTCTTTGCGCAGACGCCGGGTGTCCTCGGCGACGGCCGCACGGGACATAGCGCCGGGCGCGATGACCGCAACTTTCAGGAAGATGAACCCGTGCTGGAGATGAAGGACGTCGAACCACCGGCCTTTCCCAAGCAGGAAAATCTGATTGAGTTCTATGTCAGCGCCGCGACCACCAACAACTATTTCATCGACGCCAGCACCCTTGCGCCCGGAACGGACGGCATAGTGCGCTACGTGCTGGTCGTAAAGACCTCGGGTGGTGCCACCAACGTCAGCTTCGAGGGTATCAATTGCCGGGAGCGCAGCTGGAAGCATTACGCCACCGGTCGCAGCGACAATACATGGGCGAAGTCATCCGCCACCCGGGCCGAGTGGCGGCCCATCGAAAACAAGCCCGTCAATCGGCACCACGCTGCGCTGAACCGCGAATTCTTTTGCCCGGACGGCATCCCCATCCGCACGGCTGACGAGGGGCGCAATGCCCTGCGTTCGGGCAAGCATCCGCGCTCAAATTGACAACAGGGAGACCTCGATGATCAATTCGCTCATCCCGGAATTCGACAAGGCGCTTCGGGCCGTGTTTGCCGCGGCTCCGACCCGTCGGCCGATGCCCGGCGCAGACTTGCCCGAGGCCGAGATGAGCGAGGAGGAGAGACGCCACGTCGCCGCGTTGATGCGGGTCAACCACTGTGGCGAAATCTGCGCCCAGGCGCTGTATCAGGGTCAGGCACTAAGTTCGCGCGATCCGGCGGTCAGGCGCGAACTGGAGCAGGCCGCGTGGGAGGAAACCGAGCATCTGAACTGGACGGAACGGCGTATCGCCGAACTTGGCGGACGCAAGAGCCTTCTCAATCCCTTGTGGTACGCCGGTTCGCTGGCCATCGGAGTGTTCGCCGGGAAATGCGGCGATGCATGGAGCCTGGGTTTTCTGGCCGAAACCGAACGCCAGGTCGAGGGACACCTCGAGAGCCACAAATCCAGCTTGCCGGCGCAGGATCGCAAATCCTGGGAAGTTCTCGAACAAATGAAAACCGACGAGATGCGCCACGCAGAAACGGCACGCTACCATGGTGCCCGCGAACTGCCGGCGCCAGTAAAGCTGACCATGAAGCTTTCGTCGAAGCTGATGACCAGGCTTTCCTACGTCGTCTGAAGCGCTTCCACTACCTCGAACGTGTGGCTGATCTCGGCGGTCTTGCCGAGCATGATCGACGCCGAGCAGTATTTCTCGGCAGATAGCTTGACGGCGCGCTCGACCACCTCAGGTTTCAGATTCTTTCCGGTTACCACGAAGTGCATGTTGATTCTGGTGAATACCTTGGGGTCCGTCTGCGCGCGTTCGGCCTGAAGCTTCACTTCGCATCCGCTGACCTCGTGGCGGCCTCGCTTCAGGATCAGAACAATGTCGAAGGCCGTGCAACCCCCGGTACCCGCCAGCACCAGTTCCATCGGCCGCGGCGCCAGATTCCGCCCGCCTGCGTCCGGCGCGCCGTCCATGCACACCAAATGCCCGCTGCCGGTTTCGGCAACAAAGCTCATCCCCTCATGCCAGCGTACTGTGCAGTCCATGCCGTTTACTCCCCGATGCCATGGCCGGCATTCTAGCGGCGCTACGGACGACCGGATATCGCGTTGCAGCAAATAGTCCAGATCCACATTCGTTCAGGGCCCTACCAGCGCTTCCTCCACCACCAAATCTGAAAATTTCATTCTCCGATATCCGGAACTTATATTTGAATAATCAATTAAATCAAAAGCATCACGCTTTGGCGGCCCTGCTGATTCAAAACTGTTTGCGCGCCGCACAAAAAACTCTTGCATTGCAGCAAATACTATGGAAAAATTTGTTCAACCTTAAACGGTCTGACGCAGCAAAGCATTCAGGTCATTCCGTTGTCGACCAGTGTCTCCTCCACCCTCCTCCAATGGAGTGGTTTCAAGCGCAACCCCAATCGGGTTGCGTTTTTTTTTGCTGGTACCGGAGGCGCGGATCGCGTCCCCGGGGCGGGGACGTTGGTTTCCGGCGTGGCGGGAGGGCAGTCCGTCACTGCGGAAAGCCGGGTGAGCGCTAAATATCCGTCGTGCAACGGTGGCGCAACAAGAAAACGTGAACCCGCTGCAGATTGATCGCTGCTTACGCGGCTACGCCAGAACCCCGGACGATGCGCGTCAGTTCGGTGGCGGGTAGTTCTGCGGCGGATAGTTGGGTGGCGGGGAACCGGGTAGCGGCTGGCTCCCGGACGGGTAATTCGGCGGTGGCTGATTCGGCGGCGGGTAGTTCGGCGGCGGATAGTTAGGCGACGGACCGTTCGACCGAGCTTGATTCGGTGGCGGGTAATTCGGCGGAGGATAATTCGGCGGCGGCTGGTTGGGCGCAGGCATGATCGCCGCCTGGCGCCTGTAGCTGACCTGTCCGGGCACCTGGTTGCCGCGCTGGTACATGCATTGCATATAAGCAACATCGAAGCGCTGCTGCAGACTGTAGGACGCCGCCTGCGAGTTGCCGCCACCCACCGTGCTGCCGATGAGCAGTCCCGTGCCGGCACCCCATCCGGCCGCCGCGCTCGGGTTGTACGACCCTTGTCCGATCAGCGCACCGGCCACGGCGCCGATGAACGTGCCAATCGCGGCATTCGCCACCGCCTGGTTATTGGCGGCCTGCGCGTCATTGGCCAACAATGCCTGCGCCTGCTGCTGGCAGAAATTGGCGTCGACCTGAAACTGGTCAGGGCTTTTTTGAGAGCCCGGCAA
>CAIZKA010000153.1 GCA_903933395.1 uncultured beta proteobacterium
GCCAGCCGATGAATACCGAGCCCATCGCCGAAGAAAGCCCCTTCAAGGGCCAGACAGGTTTGCGCCGCATCTGGAATGCCTTCAGCTATTCGCTGTCCGGGCTCCACGCCGCCTACCTCAACGAAGATGCCTTCCGGCAGGAGAGCCTGCTGGCGGCAGTGATGATTCCCGTCGCCCTGGCCTTGCCCCTCACCGGCATCGCCAAAGCACTGATGATCGGCAGCGTGTTGCTGGTCCTGATCGTCGAGTTGCTCAACTCCGCCATCGAGGCCGCGATCGATCGAATCTCGCTGGATCGGCACCGGCTCTCCAAGCGCGCCAAGGACATCGGCAGCGCCGCGGTACTGATCGCGCTGATCAACGTACTGGCCACTTGGTCGCTGGTGCTGCTGCCTTGAGCACAACATGACCGCCTCTCTCCACATCGCGGTCGTCACGGAAACCTACCCGCCGGAAGTCAATGGCGTCGCCATGACCTTGGGCCACATGGTGCAGGGCCTGCTGGCACGCGGACATCGCGTCAGCCTCACGCGTCCGCGCCAGAACGGCGAAGACGCGCCGACCGCTTCGGCATCGCATGCGACCACGCTGGTACGCGGCCTGCCGATTCCCGGTTACGCCGGGCTCCGGTTCGGCCTGCCGGCCGCGCGGCTGCTTCGCCGCCAGTGGCGCAGCGACCGGCCCGACGTGGTGCAGGTGGTGACCGAGGGACCGCTGGGCGCATCGGCCATCGCGGCGGCGCGCGAACTGGGTATCCCGGTGGTCTCCGAATTCCACACCAATTTCCACGCCTATAGCCGCCATTACGGCTTTGGCTGGCTGGAAGGCCTGGTCGCGGCTCACTTGCGCCGCCTGCATAACCGCAGTCGATTGACTCTGGTGCCTTCGCACCAGTTGGGGATCGATCTGGTGCGCCGAGGCTATCAACGCATTCGTGTGGTCGCACGCGGCGTCGATACAGCGCAGTTCAACCCGGCGCGCCGCAGCGCAGCGTTGCGAGCCACTTGGAACGTCGGCGACGACGACCTGGTGGTGGCCCATGTCGGCCGCCTGGCGCCGGAAAAGAACCTGTCGCTGCTGCTCGCCACCTTCGCGGCAATTCGCAGTTACGCCCCATCGGCACGCCTGCTGCTGGTCGGCGACGGCCCGTCGCGCCGGCAACTGGAACGGCAGCATCCCGAACACATATTCGCCGGCATGCGCCACGGCGAAGACCTCGCCACCCATTACGCCTCGGCCGATCTGTTCCTCTTCCCGAGCATGACCGAGACATACGGCAACGTCACCCTCGAAGCACTGGCCAGCGGTCTGCCGGTGGTGGCCTACCGCATGGCAGCCGCCGCCGAACTGATTCGCCACGGCGACAACGGCATGCTGGCCGATCCGGGCGCCAGCGACCAGTTCGTGCGCGCGGCGCTCGACCTCGTCACCCGCCCCGGCGCGCGCTACCGGGCCGCCACCGCGGCCCCGCAAAGCGTCGCCTCGCTCGACTGGGAGCGTATCCACGACCGATTGGTAACCGCTCTACGCGATGCGATTGATCGTCCGACGATCGCGGCGGCAAACGAATCGATCTACCGCTTCCTTCCCGATTAGGCGCCAATGCACGTCCGCTCGATCTTCATCTCCGACGTCCATCTCGGCACCCGTGGCTGCCAGGCCGATCGTCTGCTCGACTTCCTGCGCGACTACGAAAGCGACAATCTGTTCCTGGTCGGCGACATCATCGATTTCTGGTCGATGAATCGCGGCATCCACTGGACCCCGGCGCAAAACACGGTGGTGCAGAAGATCCTGCGTCGCGCCCGCCACGGCCAGCGCGTGATGCTGATTCCCGGCAACCACGACGAGGCGATGCGCGAGTACGACGGCGTGTCCTTCGGCGATATCGAAGTCAGGCTCGAGCACATCCACGTCGCCGCCGACGGCAAGCGCTACCTGCTGCTGCACGGCGACGAATTCGACCAGGTGACGCGCTACCACCGCTGGCTGGCGGTCATCGGCGATGTCGGCTACAACCTGCTGGTGCGCGTGAACGCCTCGCTCTCGCGCCTGCGCCGACTGCTGCGCCGCCCCGGCTACTGGTCGCTGGCCGGCTACGCCAAGAGCCGCGTCAAGCGCGCCGTTTCCTTCATCTTCGACTTCGAGGATTCGCTCATCCACGCCGTGCGCGAGCGCGGGCTGGACGGCGTGATCTGCGGC
>CAIZKA010000154.1 GCA_903933395.1 uncultured beta proteobacterium
ACGTAGTACATGTGCCCGTTATGGGCACACTCGTGCGGTACGACCGGGCGACGCAGCAGGCCCCCGGCCTCGGCCGCTGACAGCCGTTCGTGATAGCGGTTCCAGGCGTCGATGCGGACCCGGGTGATGTTGTCCGCCGCCTCCAGTTGCGCCATCAGGAATGCCGCCGTAAGTTCCCCGGGGAGGAATGACGACCCGATGTCCTGCCAGGTGTACTTGGCCACTTTGCCGCGGAGAAAGCGACTGCGGTCGGTGCCTTTCTCGCGGATTATTTCTGCCCGCCCGACCAGCGCTGGATCGTTGACCAGAAGCGCGCCGCCTTCCCCGCAAATGATGTTCTTGGTTTCGTGAAAACTGTAAGCGCCGAGATGGCCGAGGGTGCCCAGCATGCGGCCCTTGTAGCTGGCCATGAATCCCATAGCCGCATCTTCCACCAGCATCAGGCCGTGTCTGGCCGCGATTCCGGCTATCGCGTCCATCTCGCAGGCGACGCCGGCATAGTGGATAAGCACGATGGCCCGGGTGCGCGGCGTGATGGCGGCCTCGATCAGCGACTCATCAATGTTGAGCGTGTCCTCCCGGATATCGACGAAAACCGGAACCCCGCCGCGCAAGACAAAGGCATTGGCGCTGGAGACGAAGGTGAACGACGGCATGATGACTTCGTCGCCGGGCTGTATGCCCGCCAGCAGCGCGGACATTTCCAGCGCCGCTGTGCAGGAATGGGTCAGCAGCGCGCGCCTGCTGCCCGTGCGCTGTTCCAGCCAGTCGTGGCAGCGGGCGGTGAACGGGCCGTCGCCGCCGAGACAGCCGCTCGAAAGGGCATCGGCGATGTACTGCGACTCCGTGCCGCACATATAGGGCTTGTTGAAGGGAATCCTGCCCTCACTCATGGAACTTTTCCTTTGTGCGCCCCAAGCTTGAGGCATTGAATTCGCCGTCCCGCCGGCGCCGACTTCTAGGGTCTGTTCTCAATCATCCGTCGCATGATTGAGAACAGACCCTAGTTCAGTGTGCGCGCCAGTTGAATGCGGAACTCGCGCACCAGATCGTCGTACTGCGCGTTGCCGCCGAGCAGGGCGAACAGGTCGAGCATGGTCTTGCGCGCGGCTTCGTCCTGCCACTTGCGGTCGCGGCGCACGATGCCGAGCAACTGTTCCAGCGCCGGGCGGTAGTCCTGCGCCAGCGCATGCGCATGCGCCAGTTGCAGGCGGGCATCCAGGTCGCCGGCGTTGGCGGCGATGCGCGCCGCCAGTGCCGCCGGATCGGCGCCGCCGCCGGCCGCCACCAGCTTCAGCCGCGCCTGCAATGCGGCAAGGCGGGTCGTGTCGCGGACCCGGTGTTCCAGCGGGTCGAGCAGGGCTTGCGCCGCGTCGGTCCGGCCGGTATCGATATGGATTTCGGCGAGGTCGAGCAGCACGTCCTCGTTGGCCGGATCGAGTTCGCGCGCGTCGGCCAAGAGCGATGCGGCGACCTCGGCATCGCCGCGCGCGCGGGCTTCCTGCGCGGCGACCCGCAGGGGTTCGGCGGGCGAGGGCAGCAGGCCGTCGATGAAGGCGCGGATCTGCGCTTCCGGCAGGGCGCCGGTGAATTCATCGACCAGTTTGCCGTCGACGAAGGCCTTGACGTTGGGGATGCCGCGCACGCCGAGCTGCGCGGCAAGTTCCTGGTTCCGGTCCGAGTTCATCTTGGCGAGGATGAAGCGTCCGCCATAGTCGACCGCGAGCTTTTCCAGTATCGGTTTGAGCGCGCGACAGGGCGCACACCACTCCGCCCAGAAGTCCACCAGCACCGGCGCGCGGTGCGATGCGGCGATGACTTTTTCCTGAAAATCGGCGGTGTCGACGTCGAACGAGTAGGGGTTCATGGGTAGCGATGTTTCGCGAAAAGCTGTCTTGCCGCAGTTTCTCAGGCTTGGCCCCACAAGGCAATCGGGTGCAGGCAAACGCGCATGGCCGGCATACGCCGCAGGGTATAATCCGCACCTTGCATTTCCATCCCGCCCCTTACCCGCCCCGGTCCGTCCATCATGGCTGAATTCCTTGCCCTGCGGGGCTCTGCTGCGTTTTCGGCGCCCCGTCTGGCGCGCCTGCAAAAGACTCTTGGCGATAGCGTGGCGGGGATTCGCCTGGCGGCAGAACACTGGTATTTCGTCGAGCTTGAAACGGCGCTGAACGCGGACGAAACGGCCCGGCTGAAGGACCTGCTGGGCATCCCGGTGCAACTTCCGGCGCCGCCCGAGGGCGATCTGCTGCTGGTCACGCCGCGCCTGGGCACGATTTCGCCGTGGAGTTCGAAGGCCACGGACATCGCCAGGAATTGCGGCTTCGCGGCCGTGAAGCGCGTCGAGCGTGCCGTTGCTTATCATGTCGCCGGCAAGCTCGAAAAGTCGGCGTTGGCGACACGGCTCCATGACCGCATGACCGAGTCCGTGCTCGATTCCGTCGAGGCGGCGCGGGCCCTGTTCCATCATGTCGCACCGCAGCCGCTGACCAGTATCGACCTGCTGGGCGGCGGACGCGCGGCGCTGGTTACAGCCAATCGCGAACTGGGCCTTGCGCTGTCCGAGGACGAAATCGATTACCTGGCCGACAACTTCGCGAAGCTCGGGCGCAATCCCACCGACGTCGAACTGATGATGTTCGCCCAGGCCAATTCTGAGCATTGCCGGCACAAGATATTCAACGCCTCATGGACGGTGGATGGCGAGGCGCAGCCGCTGTCTTTGTTCGGCATGATCCGCGAGACGCACAAGGCGCACCCCGAAGGCACCGTGGTGGCCTACTCGGACAACGCCGCCGTCATCGAGGGCGCGACCATCCGGCGCTTCTATCCGCGCTCCGGTGGTGGCTACGAGTACGGCGAAGAACTCACGCATATCCTGGCCAAGGTCGAAACGCACAACCATCCGACGGCGATCTCGCCCTTCCCGGGGGCGGCGACCGGTTCGGGGGGCGAAATCCGCGACGAGGGCGCCACCGGGCGCGGCTCCAAACCCAAGGCCGGCCTCTGCGGCTTTTCGGTGTCCGACCTGAAGATTCCGGGTTACGCCCAGCCCTGGGAATCGGATTACGGCAAGCCCGAGCGCATCGCCTCGGCGCTCGACATCATGATCGAAGGCCCGATCGGCGCCGCGGCCTTCAACAACGAATTCGGCCGGCCCAACCTGGCCGGCTACTTCCGCAGCTTCGAGCAGGAATTCAACGGCGAGATGCGCGGCTATCACAAGCCGATCATGATCGCCGGCGGCATGGGCAACATCGCCGCCGACCACGCCTTCAAGATCCGCTTCCCGGCCGGCAGCCTGCTGATCCAGTTGGGCGGCCCGGGCATGCTGATCGGCCTCGGCGGCGGCGCGGCGTCGTCGATGGCGACCGGCTCGAACACGGCCGACCTCGATTTCGCCTCGGTGCAGCGCGGCAACCCCGAGATCCAGCGCCGCGCCCAGGAAGTCATTGATCGCTGCTGGCAGCAGGGTGATGACAACCCCATACTCGCCATCCACGACGTCGGCGCCGGCGGCATCTCGAATGCGATGCCGGAACTCGCCCATGACGCGGGCTGTGGCGCGGCCTTCGACCTGCGCGCGATTCCCAGCGAAGAGCCGGGCATGAGCCCGCGCGAGATCTGGAGCAACGAGGCGCAGGAGCGCTACGTGCTGGCCATCGCGCCGGAACGTCTGGCCGGATTCCGCGCCCTGTGCGAGCGCGAGCGCTGCCCCTTCGCCGTGCTGGGCGTCGCCACCGATGACGGTCAGCTCACGGTCAAGGACGATCACTTCGGCAACAAGCCGGTCGACATGCCGATGGAAGTGCTGCTGGGCAAGGCACCGAAGCTGCATCGCGATGCCCGGCGCCAGCGTGTGACGATGCCGCCGCTCGATGTCGCCGCCATCGAGCTGAAAGAGGCCGCGCTGCGCGTGCTGCGCCTGCCGGCCGTGGCCTCGAAGAATTTTCTCATCACCATCGGCGACCGCAGCGTCGGCGGCTTCACCGCGCGCGACCAGATGGTCGGCCCCTGGCAGGTGCCGGTGGCCGACGTCGCGGTGACCGCGATGGGCTATGACACGGTTCGCGGCGAATGCTTTGCCATGGGCGAGCGCACCCCGCTGGCCCTGCTCGATGCCGCGGCCTCGGGCCGGATGGCGGTGGGCGAGGCGCTGACCAACCTCGCTGCCGCCGACGTCGGCAACATGGGCCGCATCAAGCTCTCCGCCAACTGGATGGCGGCGGCCGGCCATGGCTTCGAAGACGCCGCACTTTTCGATACCGTGAAGGCTGTCGGCATCGACTTCTGCCCGGCCCTGGGTGTGGCGATTCCGGTCGGCAAGGATTCGCTGTCGATGCGCACGAAATGGGAAGATCGGGGCGCCGCGAAGCAGGTCACGGCACCCATGTCCCTGATCGTCACGGCCTTCGCTGCGGTGGATGACGTGCGGCGCACGCTGACGCCGCAGTTGCGGCGCGACGCTGAAGTCGGCGAAACCGAATTGCTGCTGATCGACCTCGGCCAGGGCCGCAATCGTCTCGGCGGGTCGGCGCTGGCGCAGGTGTATGGCGTCAGCGGCGATGCGGCGCCGGATGTCGATGCTGCTTTGCTGAGAAGTTTTTTCGGCGCGATCCAGGCGCTGAACCGCGACGGCAAGATCCTTGCCTATCACGACCGTTCCGACGGCGGCCTGTTCGGCACCGTCTGCGAAATGAGCTTCGCCTCGCATGTCGGCGTCTCGCTGAACCTCGACGGACTCTGCTACGACCCGCTGATGAACGACGTCGACGGCAGCGAGCGCTTTCCGCAGATCGCCGGCCGCCTGCGCGACCGGATCATCGCGGCTCTCTTCAACGAGGAACTCGGCGCCGTGCTTCAGATTCGCCTCGCCGATCGCGCTGCCGTGATGCAGGTCCTGCGCGATGCCGGCCTCGGCGCCTGCAGCCATGCCATCGGCACCACCAACACGGCCGACGCCATGCGCATCTGGCGCAATGCCAAGGCGGTATTCGCCGCCCACCGTAATGAATTGCAGCGCACCTGGAGCGAAACCAGCTACCAGATCGCCCACCTGCGCGACGATCCGGTTTGTGCGCAGGAAGAGTTCGATGCGCTGCTCGATGCCGACAATCCCGGGCTGTCGGTTTCAATAAAGTTCGCGTCTGCCGCACCTTTTGTCGCTACCGGTACCCGGCCAAAAATTGCCATATTGCGCGAGCAGGGTGTGAACGGCCATGTCGAAATGGCCGCCGCCTTCGAGCGTGCCGGCTTCGCGCCCTACGACGTGCACATGTCCGACCTTCAGACCGGCCGCGTGCATCTGGCGGACTTCAAGGGATTCGCCGCCTGCGGCGGCTTCTCCTACGGCGACGTCCTGGG
>CAIZKA010000155.1 GCA_903933395.1 uncultured beta proteobacterium
GACTGAGTCCAGCCTCAATGCAGCGAGCCTTGTCCTCGGCAGAAGTGTTGGCGGTCAATAAAGAAAGATGGCAAGATCGTCATTCGTCGCTTAAGGTCGCAATGAATAAATACATGTCCAGTCTTCCCCAAGAATTGCTAATCGGTGTCCCGTCGGTAGATACGGGACATCTTGAGCTGGTCACGCTGCTTGATAAACTTGCTAACGACCCCAGTGTGCATCTCGAATCGGCACGGTTCTCGGAAATAATTAGTCAGCTATTGAATCTGATGGTCGAACATTTCGCCGATGAGGAAGTTTTTTTAAAAACGTGTGGAATGCCGCGAAACGATGTTGCTGCGCACATTCAAGCGCACCATAAAATTATTGAACAGTACGCCCAGCTAAATTATGGCCGGATGGGGGGCAAGGACCACGTGCTATCCGAGATATCGGAAGTGGTTAAAGGGTGGATCGTCGGCCATCTATTGGAGTACGACACCAAGATTCGGCCGTACGTTACAGGGTAGCTTGACCTGCCCGACCACGTTCACTATCAGCCAATCTGTTGCATCCACCGGTTGAATCCAAGCCGACAATTCGGCCGTAAATGTTTAGCGCCCGCTCGGATTTTCGACGCCGGCTAAGCGGTCTGTCCGCCGGACCACCGGCGCCGACTCTTATCCTGGCCTGAGTGCTGACCGCTGCGTGCTACCATGCCGCGCCCGCCATGTCCGATCCCATCCACGAAATTCAGCGCATCTTCGCCCCAGAGGGGCCGCTCGCCGCTGCCGTGGCCGGTTTTCGTCCACGGCCGCAGCAGGTGGAGATGGCGCAGCGCATAGCAAAGGCCATCGCCGGCAACCTGGTGCTGGTGACTGAGGCCGGCACCGGCACCGGCAAGACCTTTGCCTATCTCGTGCCGGCGCTGCTCTCGGGCGGCAAGGTGATCGTTTCCACCGGGACCAAGACCCTGCAGGACCAGCTCTTCAATCGCGACCTGCCGACGGTGCGGGCTGCGCTCAAGGTCGGTGCCACCATCGCACTGCTCAAGGGCCGCGCCAACTATGTCTGCCCCTACCATCTGGAACGCGCGATGAGCGCCGGCCGGCTGGCTTCGCGCGAGGAGGCGACGCACCTGCGCAAGATCGCGCGCTTCGCCGAGCGCACCAAAACCGGCGACAAGGCCGAATGCATCGACGTGCCCGAGGATTCCGGCGCCTGGGCGCTGGCGACCTCGACGCGCGAGAACTGCCTCGGCCAGGAGTGTCCCAACGTCAAGGACTGCTTCGTGCTCGCGGCGCGCCAGGACGCGCTGACGGCGGACGTGGTGGTGGTCAATCACCACCTGTTCTTCGCCGACGTGATGTTGAAGGACGAGGGCATGGGCGAACTGCTGCCGGCCTGCAACACCATCATCTTCGACGAGGCGCACCAGTTGCCCGAGGTGGCGGGGCTGTTTTTCGGCGAGAGCGTGTCGACCACCCAGATCATCGAACTGGCGCGCGACACGAAGAACGAAGCCATCGTCACGGCCAAGGACTACCCGCCGCTGCAGGACGCCGCGCAGGCGCTGGACAAGGCGGCGCGTGACCTGCGCCTGGCGGTGAAGGGCGAGAACCTGCGTCTGCCGGCGGCGAAGCTCGAAGTCGAGGAAGAATTCGCGGCCGCCTTGCAGGGCCTGGCCGCTGCCGTGGTCGAACTCGGCCGCCATCTCGACACCCAGGCCGAGCGCGGCGAGGGGATCGCCAACTGCCTGCGGCGCACGCAGGAACTGGCGGCGGGCTTGAAGCGCTGGCGCGGCGGCAGCGCCGATCCCGAAGTCGCCGGCGGCGCAGGTTTGGAAAATGAGGTGGTGAAGTGGGTCGAGGTCTATTCGCAGGCCATGTCGCTGAACCTGACGCCGCTCGACATCGCGCCCATCTTCCAGCGCCAGATGGAAGGCCATCCGCGCGCCTGGATCTTCACCTCGGCCACGCTTGCCGTGGGCAGCAATTTCGCCCACTACTGCGGCGAACTGGGGCTGGCGGAAGCCGATACCGCGGTCTGGGGCAGCCCTTTCGACTACGAACGCAACGCGCTGCTTTATTCGCCGACGGGGATGCCCGACCCCAACAGCGCCTTCTACCAGGAGGCCGTGGCGGAAGCCGCGTGGCCGGCGATCCGCGCCTCGCACGGGCGTGCCTTCGTGCTGTGCACCAGCTTGCGCGCGATGCGCCGCATCCGCGAACTGCTGCAGGAAAAGCTTGCCGCCGAAGGCCTCGACCTGCCGCTCCTGATGCAGGGCGAGGGCTCGCGCACGGAACTGCTGGAACGCTTCCGCTATCTTGGCAACGCGATACTCGTCGCCAGCCAGAGCTTCTGGGAAGGCGTCGACGTGCGCGGCGAGGCCTTGTCGCTGGTGGTGATCGACAAGCTGCCCTTCGCGCCGCCCGATGATCCGGTGCTCGCCGCGCGTATCGACAAGTTGCGCGCGGCCGGGCGCAACCCCTTCATGGAATACCAGTTGCCGCGCGCCGTGATCAACATGAAGCAGGGCTCGGGGCGGCTGATCCGCGACGAGGACGACCGCGGCGTGCTGATGATCTGCGACCCGCGCCTGACCGGCAAGCCCTACGGCAAGTCCATCTGGCGCTCGCTGCCGCCGATGCGGCGCACGCGCGACGTGGCCGAGGTCGAGGCCTTCTTCCTGCGCGCGCTGCCGGTAGAATTGCCGCATGACTAGTGCCGCATTTCAGGCAATGAGCGACTTATGAACCAGATTTCGTCATTCCCGCGAAAGCGGGAATCCAGCGGCGTTTCGTGGCAACCTGCACCGGGTTCCCGCTTTCGCCGGAACGACACCCGGTGTTTCGTCAAGAATGCAACCCCACCCTAGCCCTTCCAGCATCGAACTGGCGGACCGGCTGAACGCCGACTGCCATTGCGTCTCGCTCGACCGCAAGGGCCTCGAGGCGGAGCTGGAGCGCGTCAGCCCCGGCTTTCACGACGAGGTGATGGCGGGGCGGCCGCACCTGTTTTCATCGTCCGTGGCCTTCGTCAGCGCCGAGCATGTGCGGCGCATGGCGCGGCTGGTGGCGGCGGTGGAGCGGGTGGTCGCGCTGCCCGCCTGGCGCGAGCATGTACTGGCCTGGGCGCCGGAAAGTGCGCGGCATTCCTGCGCTGCGCCGGGCGTGTTCCTCGGCTACGACTTCCATCTCGGCAATACCGGACCGCAACTCATCGAGATCAACACCAATGCCGGCGGCGGCCTGCTCAACGCCCTGCTGGCGCGGGCGCAGAAGGCCTGCTGCGACGACGTCGAGGCGCTGCTGCCGGGCGACCTGGCCGGCGATACGCCCGAGCACCTGTTCCTCGAAATGTTCCGCGCCGAATGGCGCGCGTTTGCTGCCGCAGTTGGCACAAGAGTCGGCGCCGGCGATACGGTGAATCGCATCGCCATCGTCGACGCAGCGCCGCCGACGCAATACCTTTACCCCGAGTTCGTGCTGTTCCGCCGCCTGTTCGAGCAGGCCGGAATCGCCGCGGTGATCTGCGATCCGCAGGAGCTGGCGTTTCGCGACGGCGCGCTGTGGCATGGCAGCGAGCGCATCGACCTGATTTACAACCGGCTCACTGATTTCGCCCTCGATGCGCCGGCCAATGCGGCCCTGCGCGCCGCCTGGCTTGCCGATGCGGCGCTGATCACGCCGCACCCGCAGGCCCATGCCCTGTATGCCGACAAGCGCAACCTGGTGGTCCTGTCCAATACGGCGCTGCTGGCGAAGTGGGGCGTCGATGCCGAAACGCGCGCAACGCTGGCGAACAAGATTCCGCGTACCGAACTGGTGCTGGCCGAGAACGCCGACGATCTGTGGGCGCGGCGCAAGGCATTGTTCTTCAAGCCGGCGGCGGGCTATGGGTCCAAGGCGGCCTATCGCGGCGACAAGATCACCAAACGGGTGTTCGAGGAAGTGCTGGCCGGCAGCTATATCGCCCAGGCGCTGGTGCCGCCGTCTTCGCGCACCCTGAAAGTCGGCGAGGCGCCGGTGGAGCTCAAGCTCGACCTGCGCAACTATGTCTACAACGGCCATGTGCAGTTGATCGCGGCGCGTCTGTGGCAGGGCCAGACC
>CAIZKA010000156.1 GCA_903933395.1 uncultured beta proteobacterium
GCGAGTCGAGACTTTGCTCAACGTGCAGGCAGCGGCCGGCGTCGACCTGGCGAGCTTTTCCGGAGAGTTGGCAGAGCGCTTCCGGATCTGGTGCGCACAGCCCGTCGAAATTGTGGAGATGTTGCGCCAGGAAAACGGACGCCTGTTGCGCGTGCGCTACAGGCCGTCATCCGAACCCGGAGGGAATGCGCTGATTTATCTGGAAGACATGGAGCGGGTGCAGTCCCAGGCGCAGCAGCTGAAACTTGCTGCCCTCGGACGCCTTACCGCGAATATGGCGCACGAGATTCGCAATCCGCTGGCCGCCATCAGTCATGCTGCCGAACTGCTCGCCGAGGAGGACAGCGATCCCCTGCATAAACGTCTGGCCCGGATCATTCATGACAATACCCGTCGCCTAAATCGCCTGGTGACGGAGGTGCTGGAACTTGGCCGCCGCGACCGCGCCCAGCCGGAAACCCTTCGCTGGCTGGCTTTCCTTTCCGGGTTTCTTGAAGAACTGGCGCTGCACGATGTGTCGGCCGCCAGGCGGCTGCAGATTGGTGTGGTGGACGTCGAACTGCGCTTTGATCGGGGGCATCTATATCGTGTGCTGTGGAACCTCCTGGGGAATGCGCTGCGCCATGCCAGCGCCGCCGATGGAGCGGTGAGACTGGAGGCGCGGGCTACCGCCACAGGGGGCAGGGTGGAACTGCATATCATTGATGACGGGCCGGGAGTCGACGCGGCGCAGCGCAACCAGGTGTTCGAGCCTTTTTTTACCACGCACGGCGCCGGCACCGGATTGGGTCTTTATATTGCGCGGGAATTGTGCGAGGCGAGCGGTGCCAATCTCGAACTGCTCGATGACGCCACGGGTGCCCATTTTCGTATTTCAGCCGAGGGGCACGCATGCCAATAAAGAACGAACGTCATCTCCGGGGGCATGGCGAGGGCAAGCGGGTATTGGTGGTGGACGACGAAGCGGATATCCGCGAGTTGCTCGACCTGACTCTGGCGCGCATGGGTCTGCTGGCGGATTGCGTCGGATCTCTGGCCGAGGCGCGGCGCATGCTGGCCAGCCAGCGCTATCAGCTGTGCCTGACCGACATGCGCCTGCCCGATGGCGAAGGGCTGGACCTGGTGCGCCACATCGCCGAGACCGTGGCCGACTTGCCGGTGGCGGTGATCACCGCGCACGGCAGCACCGAGAATGCGGTGTCCGCGCTCAAGGCCGGAGCGTTCGACTACATCGCCAAGCCGGTATCGCTCGAGCAGTTGCGCGGCATGGTCAAGTCGGCGCTGGACTTGCCCAATCCGCATCCCGCCGGTGACGCGGGCGGTGAATCCGGTTTGCTTGGCGACTCGCCGGCGATCGAGCAGGTTCGCGGGCTGATTGACCGGGTGGCGCGAAGCCAGGCGCCCGTCCATATCACGGGCGAGTCGGGCAGCGGCAAGGAACTGGCGGCGCGGCTGATCCACAAGCTGGGTGCCCGCCGTGACCGCGCCTTCGTGCCGGTGAATTGCGGCGCGATTCCCGAGAACCTCATGGAAAGCGAGTTCTTCGGCTACCGCAAGGGTGCCTTCACCGGCGCCAGCGATGACCGCGAGGGTTTCTTCCAGGCCGCCGACGGGGGCACGCTGTTTCTCGACGAGGTGGCCGAGCTGCCGCTTGCGATGCAGGTCAAGCTGCTGCGGGCAATTCAGGAAAAGCGCGTGCGCAAGGTCGGGGCCACCGGCGAGGAATCCGTCGACGTGCGCGTCATCTGTGCCACGCATCAGGATCTCCGGGCACTGGTAGAGCAGGGGCGATTCCGCCAGGACCTCTTCTACCGGCTCAATGTCATTGAACTGCGGATGCCGGCCTTGCGGGAATGTCGCGACGATATTCCGGCGTTGGCGCGCAACATACTGGAGCGACTTGCGCCGATCGCCGGCTTGGCCCCGCCGCCGCTGACTGCCGCCGCGCTTGCGGCTTTGCAGAGCTATCCCTTCCCTGGGAACGTGAGGGAACTCGAGAATGTCCTGGAGCGGGCCCTGGCATTGATGACCGGGGACAGCATTGACGCCGTCGATCTGAATCTGGCGCCGGCCCAGATGCCCGGGATTCCTGCGTCAACGGCCGGCGGTTCCTTGCAGGACCATCTCGATCATGTGGAGCGCCAGGCCATTCTTGATGCGCTCAATCAGTCGAACAACAATCGCACCGCCGCGGCAAGGCTGCTAGGCGTAACTTTCCGCTCATTGCGTTACCGCATGGCGCGATTGGGAATGAACGAGTGAAGCAGTCGCCGGGTGAGGGCGACTCCGACGGCTGGTTGCCGGGTGCGCGGCATGTGCCCTCGCCGAATTTTGATGAACGGCCGGGAAATGAGCCGATCCGGCTGATCGTTATCCACGCCATCAGTTTGCCCCCCGGGGAATTCGGCGGGCCGGAGATCATCCGACTGTTTACCAATTGCCTTGATCCGGAGGCACATCCCTATTTCCGCGAAATACGAGACATCCGGGTGTCAGCCCATTTTCTTGTGCGTCGCGACGGCGAACTGATCCAGTTTGTTTCCTGTTCCGGCCGCGCCTGGCACGCAGGCATCTCGAACTGGATGGGGCGAGAGAACTGCAACAACTTTTCTCTCGGCATTGAGCTCGAGGGCTGCGACGAGTTGCCTTTTGAGGACGCCCAGTACCTGGCCCTCAACCGTCTGCTCGCCGATCTGCGGCGCCGCTTTTCGATCGACGCGGTGGTCGGCCACAGCGATATCGCGCCCGGACGCAAGACCGATCCCGGTCCATGCTTTGATTGGTGTCGGCTGCATGACACGAGCAGATGAGTGTCGCAACGCAGCAACGTTTATTTTCGTGTCCGCATCAAAAAAGTCTTGCAGTAAAAAAATGCAACCACTACAATTAGTGCAGAATGGGTGGTGACCTACTAGATATAGTAGGTCGCAATGCAGAAGGGACGATGCGCTGCCACGGCGTCCCGGTCATCACCGGCTTCATGACACAAAGACGGGAGATCTGAATGCAGGAAGTTTCGGGCGCGTATCCAACCGACCTCAACGGGGTTGCCCGACTGTCTTCCATCGACATGGCCACGAATCAGGGCCCGCATTCTTTCCTCCGCAAATCATTCGCTGCACAAATTCAGGCGATCGCCCGTCAGGCAGAAACGCCTGATGCGTATTCGCCTGTCTGTTGCTTGCACGCGCCGCTGGCCAGCGGCCTCCAGACCGCTGCCACGCTGGATTATGGTTTTGCCGATATGATGATTGGTTGTTCGTGCGTTTGTCATTCGCGATTTCAAAACGAAGTGATAGGCGGATAAACGTGAGGAATTCGTCGCTTTCGATTGCATCGGGGCGTTGGATAATCCGTGCTAGCCCAGACGGGTTGCAGTAAAAAAGTAGTGGTGGTTCTTTCCTGTTAATTTGTTAAGGAGGTTCAACATGGCTGATACCAAGAAAGCCAAGAA
>CAIZKA010000157.1 GCA_903933395.1 uncultured beta proteobacterium
GCCGCTGGTCACCGCCTCGACGGCGCCGGATGCCACTTGGAGCGACGAGGACGAGAAGTTCACTGACGACATTCTCGACATGGTGACCGGCCTCGATTCGCAAATGGAGATCACTTACCTGCAGTGATGGATATCGCAACCCGTCCAGGGAGCAGTGCCATGCGTAACTCAATCCCGCTGCTGTGTTTGCTGTTGTCGCTGCCGGCACATGCCGCCGGCGATCCGAAGCTGGGCAAGCCGCTGCACGAAAAGCAGTGCGTGGCCTGCCATGTGAAATTGCTGGGCGGCGACGGTTCCGGCATGTACACGCGCAAGCCGCGCCTGATCAACGACGCGGTGGCGCTGGGGCAGCGCGTCGCCGCCTGCAGCTCGCAGGTCAATGCCGGCTGGTTCCCAGAGGATGAGGCCAATGTCGCGGCCTGGCTGAACCAGACCTACTACAAGTTCAAGTAGCTTGATGGCGGCTCCGGCATCAGGCCGGAGCACAAATTTCCGCATCATGAAGCGCACGCAGCAACTCACGCCCGGCGCCGCTCATCTGATCGGGTTAGTATTTGTCGCCGTCGGCATCCTGCCGATGCTCGCCGCATTCGGCATCGGGCCGCTGGGCCGCGCGGACATCAACGGACCGCCCTGGGTGGGATTTGCCGCCGGAGCCATCTTCTCCAGCGCCGGACTGGCCTTGATCGCCGGGCCGCAATCGCCGCTGGCCGGCGGCCTGTTCGGCGTGCTGGCGCTTGCCGGGTTGGCCGCGATCGGCAACTGGGTCGCCTTCGGTGCCGGCCAGCGCGCCTGCTCGGGCAACATTTCGCTTCCATGGCTCTGGAGCGCAAGCGATTTCTCCGGGCTGGCCTGCCGCATTCCCTTCGGCTTCGGCGCGCTGATCACTGACGCCTTCCTCTGCTGGATGATCGTCTCGGTGCTGCAAAAGGCCCTCGGCGGCCCGCCACGCCTGGCGCGGCTGCTGAAGGCGGCGGAGTGGCTGATCCTGGCCAGCCTTGCGCCCATTCTCCTGCTGCTGCTTGTCATGGCCATCAGCAGCGCCGCCGTCGCTGCGGTGAAGACGCGCTGGACCACCGGCGCCTGGCCGCGCAACGAGGAGTTCATCGCCCGGCAGAAGGCCCGGGGCCTGCTGGATCGCCTCGGCAGGAAGCCGCCGCCCGACGAATTGAAATAGGCACTACCATTCGGCCATGGATATTGTCACTCACGCCGTGATGGGCGCGGCGCTGGCGGCGGGCATCGCGTCGCTCCATCCCTGCCGCGAGGAGTCGGCCAGCCGACAGGGATCGGCGACACGGCGCCTGGCGGCCGGCATCGGCGCTGCCGCCGGCCTGCTGCCCGATGCCGACGCGCTGATCCAGAGTAGCGGCGATGCGCTGCTGGTGCTGGATTACCACCGCCACTTCACCCACGCCCTGGCCTTCGTGCCGGTCGGCGCGCTGATCGCGGCGCTGCTGCTGTGGCCCTTCGTGCGCCGTTACATGGATTTCGGCCAGCTTTATGCCTGCAGCGTCGCCGGCTATCTGCCGCATCCGCTGCTCGATGCCTGCACCAGCTACGGCACGCACCTGTGGCTGCCCTTTTCGCAACGGCGCGAAGCCTGGAACCTGATCGCCGTGGTCGACCCGCTGTTCACGCTGCTGCTGGCCGTACCGCTGTTCCTCTACCTGTGGCGCCCCGGCTCGCGGGCGCTGCGCTGGGGCCTGCTGCTCGGTGCGGGCTACTTCGGCCTCAGCTTTTTCCAGCAGCAACGCGCGGAAACGGCCGCGCTGGAACTGGTCCGGGCGCGCGGGCATCAGGCGACGCAATTGTCGGTCAAGCCTTCGATGGCCAATCTCGTGCTGTGGCGTTCGCTGTATGTGCATGACGGGCGGGTGCAGGCCGACGCCTTCCACCTCGGGCCGACGCTGCGTCACTATCCCGGCGAATCGGCGCCGCTGCTCGACGCGGCGGGCGCGCAGCGGTTGGCGGCGGGCGATGCGCGGCGCCAGCATGACATCGAGCGCTTCCGGGTTTTCTCCGACGGCTTCGTCGTGCAGGACCGCAGCCGGCCGGGCTTCGTCGGCGACGCGCGCTACGCCATGCAGCCGACGGCGATCGCGCCGATCTGGGGCCTGGAATGGCGCGGCGCGGGGGCGGCGACGGAATTTGTCAGTCGCCACGACTTTTCACCCGCGATGCGGCGCGAATTTTTCGCTATGCTGCTGGGCCGCGATCTTGCCGCGGCACGATAATCCCCGACCATGCTTGCCTACATAGTCCGCCGCTTCCTGTATGCCATCCCGATCCTGATCGGCGTGAACCTGTTGACCTTCGCCCTGTTCTTCGTCGTCAATACGCCGGACGACATGGCGCGCATGCAGCTCGGCGTCAAGCGTGTGACGCCGGAGGCGATCCAGAAATGGAAGGCCGAGCGCGGCTACGACAAGCCGCTGCTGTGGAACGCGGCGGCGGCCGGCACGGCGACCCTCACCGACACGATCTTCTTCAGCAAGTCGGTGCGGATGTTCGCCGCCGATTTCGGCCGCGCCGACGACGGCCGCGATATCGCCCGCGAAATCGGCACGCGCATGGGCCCGAGCCTGGCGATCGCGCTGCCGACCTTCGTCCTCGGCCTCTTCGTGGCGATATCGTTTGCGCTGCTGCTGGTGTTCTTCCGCGCCACCACGCTGGATTTTGCCGGCGTCGTGCTGTGCGTGGCGATGATGTCGATCTCGGGGCTGTTCTACATCATCGGCGGCCAGTGGCTGGTGTCCAAGGTCTGGCACCTCGCGCCGATTTCCGGCTACAGCGGCGGCCTCGACGCGGCGAAGTTCCTGATCCTGCCTGTGATCATCGGCGTCTTCGGCGGCATCGGTTCATCCACCCGCTGGTATCGCACCATCTTCCTCGAAGAGATCACCCGCGACTACGTTCGCACGGCGCGCGCCAAGGGCCTGCCCGAGCGCGTGGTGCTGTTCCGCCACGTGCTGAGGAACGC
>CAIZKA010000158.1 GCA_903933395.1 uncultured beta proteobacterium
CAGGTGATCCTGATCGGCCACAGCATGGGCGGACTGGTACTGCGCGCCTATCTGCGCCGCTACGGCAGGGACAAGGTGGCGCGTATCGTCACGCTCGGCTCGCCGCATCAGGGTACGCGCCTGGCGCACCTGGGCCTCGGGCGCAATGCCCGCCAGATGCGCATGGGCAGTTCCTGGCTGGCCGAGCTGGCGCGGCCGGGCGCCGTACCGCTGCCGCCTGGCTCGGTTTCAATTTTCAGTTTTCAAGACAACTACGTTTTCCCGCAACAGGCCTGTTCGACGCTGGAAGGCGCCACCAACGTCGCCATCAGCGGCGTCAGCCATCTTGGCATGGCGTTTTCGCCGGTTGTCCTGGGCAAGATTCTGGAGGCGCTGGAAACACCATGAAGGAATTTGATTACATCGTGATAGGCGGCGGGTCTGGGGGCTGCGCCGTGGCGGGACGCCTTTCGGAGGATCCCGGGGTCAGCGTGTGCCTGCTCGAAGCGGGCAGGAGCGACGACCAGACGCTGGTCAGGGTGCCTTTCTGCACGGTTGTGATGTTGCCCACCCCGATCAACAACTGGGCCTTCCAGACCCTTCCCCAGCCGGGCCTGAACGGCAGGCGCGGCTATCAGCCGCGCGGCAGGGTGCTGGGCGGTTCGAGTTCGATCAATGCGATGGTGTACATGCGCGGCCATCCCTGGGACTACGACCATTGGGCCTCGCTGGGCAATGACGGCTGGTCCTTCCGCGATGTGTTGCCTTACTTCAAGAAATCGGAACACAACGAGGATTTCCACGACGAGTATCACGGCCAGGGCGGGCCGCTGAACGTCGCAAGCTTGCGCTCGATGAATCCTTTCCAGGAAATCTATCTTGAAGCCGCACGCCAGGCCGGATTCAAGCTGATCCGCGACTTCAACGGTGCCGAGCAGGAAGGCATCGGCATCCATCAGGTCACCCAGAAGGACGGCGAGCGCTGGAATGCCGCGCGCGCCTACCTGACGCCGCACCTGGCCAGCCGTGCCAACCTGACGGTGATCACCGGCGCGCGGGCGCGGCGCATCCTGTTTGCCGGCAAGCGCGCCAGCGGCGTGGAATTCCGGCAGGGAGGCGAGATCCATACCTTTCATGCACGCCGCGAGATCATCCTCAGTGCCGGTGCCCTGCAGTCACCGCAACTGTTGATGCTCTCCGGCGTTGGCGCCGGTGCGGAACTGCAAAAGTTCGGCATCCCGGTGATCCACGATCTGCCGGGGGTGGGCAAGAACCTCCAGGACCATCCGGACTATGTTTTCAATTACCGGGCCAAGTCGCTTGACCTTCTCGGCATCTCCCCGGGCGGTGCCATTCGCCTGATGAAGGACATCGGCCGCTACCGGCGGGATCGCACCGGCATGATCGCTTCAAACGGCGCCGAGGGCGGCGGCTTCCTGCGGCGATTCCCGGATTCGCCGGCGCCGGATTTCCAGTTGCATTTCGTCGTCGGCGTGCTCGATAACCATGTGCGCAAGCTGCATTGGGGGCACGGCTATTCCTGCCATGTCTGTCTGCTGCGGCCGAAGAGCGTCGGCACGGTCAGTCTTGCCAGTGCCGACCCGGCGGCGGCTCCCGTTATAGATCCGAAGTTTTTCGACCATCCCGACGACCTCGACGCGATGGTCGATGGCTTCAGGCTCACCCGGAAAATTATGGACGCGCCGGCCCTGGCCAACATCCGCAGCGAAGAACTTTACAGCGCGGGAATAGATTCCGATGCTGCCATTCGTGAGGAACTGAAGAAGCGTTCGGACACCATTTACCACCCGGTCGGCACCTGCAAGATGGGCATCGACGCGATGGCCGTGGTCGACCCGGCTTTGCGCGTGCATGGCCTCGGCGGCCTGCGCGTGGTGGATGCGTCGATCATGCCGACGCTGATCGGGGGCAACACCAACGCCCCGGTCATGATGATCGGTGAAAAGGCCGCCGGGATGATCCGCAATGATGCCGTTCGTGCCGTTTGATTCAGCCCGGCCGGAAATGCCGCGGCGGTTGGCGAGCCGCCGCAGCCCGACAGAAGCCACGAATCGAGCGCAGCCGGATGTTGGGTGATAGAGTTGAGAAACTGGAAAAACACGTGCTCATGTCAAAGCGGGAAAGATTCGAGCTGTCGTCTTAAAGGAGAATGATTTTGATATCTGAATTTCTGAGCGAGTCGCTTCGCACCACGGCGCTGAGTGCAGCGATGCGCGGCGCCGGATTGGCCGTGCGCTTCCTGCCCATACCCCAGCCCACGATCCTGGTGGGACCGGGTGCCAGCGGCAGGCTGGGACGAACCATTGCCGGCTTTGGCCACTCCAAGATCCTCATCGTCACCGACAGCATCATCTCCAAACTCGGCTTGCTCGACGACTTGACCACGGCCCTGACTGCGGGGGGCGCCGAGTACGTGGTGTTTGATGCGATCACGCCTGACGCGCCGATCCCCCTGATCGAGACAGGGATTGATTTCTATCTGGAGAACGACTGCGATGCCATCGTGGCATTCGGGGGAGGGTCCTCAATGGATGCCTCCAAGGCCATTGCCGCGGCAGTCTCCAATCCCGGCAAGTCGCTGCGCGAATTGGCCGGCTATTTCAAGGGCCTGAATACGCCGGTCAAGATCTACGCCGTTCCCACCACCGCCGGCACCGGCTCGGAGGTGACCGTTGCCGCCGTCATCTCGGATCCGGAAAGCCATACCAAGATGGTGATCGTCGATACGCGCCTGGTACCGAAGATGGCGGCGCTCGATCCTTGCCTGATGACCGGGCTGCCTCCCCATATCACCGCAGCGACCGGCATCGACGCATTGACTCACGCCATCGAGGCCTTTGTCGGGCACTGGGCCAGTCCAGGCACGGATGACATGGCCTTGTCGGCGGTCGGACTGATATTCGATAATCTGCGAGTGGCCTACAGCGATGGAAAGAACCTCGAAGCACGGGAGAAAATGGCTCTCGCGGCGACCTATGCAGGATTTGCCTTTACCCGCGCCAATGTGGGTTATGTGCATGCCATTGCACATCAGTTCGGCGGGAAATACCACACCCCCCATGGCCTTGCCAATGCCATCATGCTGCCGCTGGTTCTGAAGTATTCGCTGCCGGCCATCACTGACCGCCTGGCCTTGCTGGCGGTGCGCGCCAAACTCGGCCGGGAGAGTGAGGCGGAGGAGGTACTGGCGCAGAAGTTTCTCGATGCGGTGGACCAACTCAATCTTGACCTCGGGATACCGACCTTTCTGGCGGCACTGAAGGAGTCTGATATTCCCCAACTGGCCGAAGCCGCATGCCGTGAAGCGCATACCGGCTATCCGGTGCCGCGCTATATGTCACAGGCGGTTTGCGAAGACATTATTCGCCAGGTGTTACCGCCCGCCATGCCGGCAAAGAAGCCGGCCCGGCGCGGAAAGAAGACTGCTTAGTGCCGGGCATCCAGATGCACACACGGGTTGCTGGTCAAACAAATAACGAGGACTGATGTCATGAAAAAAGTGGTCACGGTGACCTTGGGTTCATCCAAGAAGGATTTTGAATTCAAGACAAAGTTTCTGGGTCAGGAGTTTTCGGTCAGACGCCTGGGTGCGGACCAGGACAGCAGCAAGGCCTGGGAGTTGATGCGACGCCAGCAAGCCAATGCGGATGCCATCGCCTTGAGCGATATGGTCGATCACTATCACGTCGGCTTGCGCACGGTGGTCAACAAGAAATCGCAGGCGCTGATGCAGGTTGTCACGCGGGTACCGGTCACCACGGGGGCCAGCTTGCGCCGGCTGCTGCAGGTGCGTGCCATACGCTATGTGCAGAAGGAGTTGGGCCATTACTTCAACAACAACCTGGTTCTGTTCCTGTCCGGAATGCGCAACTACGACATGGCGGTCGCCCTGTCCGATTACACCAGAAACCTGAGCTTTGCCGATCCGGTGTTCCATGCGGGTTCGCCACTCCTGCTGAATTCGCTGGATCAGCTCGAGCTCTTCGCCAAGGGCAAGGAACTGATTCCCGACATCGTGCCGGGAGACTTCCTGAAGTCCGTGCTGAGGACCGTGAAGAACAAGATCGTCGCCAATGCCGTGGCCAAATCCCACGTCATCGTCGGCACCTTCCGGGAAATCCGGGCGGTTTCCACCGCCGGCAATCTGGAGGGCAAGACCCTCATCACTTCGGCCATCGATGATGAAGCGCTGGCATTTTTCACGAAGCACAAAGTCAATCTGGTGGTGGATGTTTCGCCGAAACTATTCGACAGGGTGGTGGGCATCAGCACCATCACCGCCATGGTCCTCGCCGCGACGGGAAAGCCGGAGTCGGAACTTTCGGACCACGATTTCGAGGAGATCATCAACGAACTCGACATCAAGCCGCGCCTGCTCCACCCAACCGGCCATTTCCGCAACATCCGTCGCTTTGCCTTTGTCGTGCATCCGCTGAGCCAGGAGTACATCAAGAAGGGCTTCCCGTTTCCCAGGAACACGCCCAAGTTCATCATGGACGGGGTGGAGACGCTCGCCGCCTACCTGCCGCCGATGGTCTATTGCAAGATGAGCAACATCATTTCGCCGACGGGGGCCGAAGCCGAAGGCTGGCTGATTTCGGTCGGTGGAACCCCCAAGGAAATGCTCTCGCACAGCCCCGAATTTACCTATCGGCGTCTGCTGGCTGCCGCGAAGATTGCGGAAGAGATGGGCGCCCAGTTGATGGGTCTGGGCGCCTTCACCAAGGTGGTGGGCGATGCAGGCATTACGGTCGCGCGACGCGCGAGCATTCCGATCACCACCGGCAACAGCTACTCCGCATCGGGTGCGCTGTGGGCGGCAGCCGACGCCATGCGGCGCATGGGGCTGATAACGGCAAAGAAGGGCAGCAAGAAAGTGCCGGCCAAGACCATGGTGATCGGCGCCACGGGCTCCATCGGATCTGTCAGCGCGCGTCTGCTGGCCATGGCCTTCGACGAAGTCGTCATCGCCGGTCGCGACATCAAGAAGCTCAATGAACTGCGGGACTCCATTCTGCTGGATACGCCGGACGCCAAAGTCATCGCATCGACGGATTACGACAGCCTGCTGGGTGACATGGACATGATCGTGACCTCCACTTCGGGGGCCGGCAAGAAGATTCTGGACATCACCAAAGTCAAGCCGGGCTGTGTCATTACCGATGTCGCGCGGCCGCTGGATCTGCCGGCGGCAGAGGTGGCCAAGCGTCCTGACGTGCTGGTGATCGAATCGGGCGAGATCGAACTGCCAACCCAGGTCAAGGGCCTGAAATCCATCGGCCTGCCGAAGAATGTCATCTACGCCTGCCTGGCGGAAACCATCGTGCTGGCGCTGGAAGGCCGCTTCGAGGTATTCACCATCGGCCGCGACACCGAGTGGGAAAAGGTCAAGGAGATCTACAAGCTCGGCATCAAGCACGGCATGAAACTGGCGGCCATATCGGGCGTCAAGGGCGTGTACAGCGACGAGGACATTGCCAGGGTCGTGGCCCTCGCGAAAAAAGCGCGCTTGACCTGGAAGGGGTCGCGCAGTACGACGACTGCAAAGGCTGTGTCGAAGAAATCCGTGGCAAAGAAACCCGTGGCAAAGAAACCCGTGGCAAAGAAATCCGTGGCAAAGAAGGCGCCCGCCAAAGTCGCGGTTGCGCCGAAGAAGCCCGCTTCAAAACCGGTGCCGGCAAAGAAGGCTGGCGGCAAGGCGATTGTAAAGAAGAGGGCATCGGCATAGTTTGGCAGGCGCCGTCGGTTCCTGCCGGCGGCATCCCGGTCCGACTATGACTGAGGGAGAGACGCCAGAGCGTTTCTCCCAGGACATTAGTGTGACCTCTCTAATGCGAGTCGATAGACTTGCCTCCGTGGCAGGCAGAGTGTCTGCCGGTCCTCGATTTCGAGGCTGCCGGGATTACGTCAATCAGGAGATTGTTATGGTAAAGAAACTCGTAGTGAAGAAACTCAAAGCCATCGGCGAAAATAGCCAGCTTTCCGCCACCATCCGGGAATCGGCCCAGCAGATATGGCTGGCCGGGCTTGGTGCCTTCGCCAAGGCGCAGCAGGAAGGCAACAATGTGTTCGATGCACTGGTCCGTCAGGGCGAAGCGATCCAGAAGACGACACGCAAAGTGGCTGAAGACAAGGTCACCGAAATGGCCGCCAAGGCCACCGGTACCTGGGACAAGCTCGAGCAGGTATTCGAAAATCGCGTCGCCCGCTCGCTTAACAGCCTTGGCGTGCCTACCAAGCACGACGTCGCGGTGCTGACCAGGCGTGTCGAGGAGCTGAAGGCCGCTGTCGACAAGCTCAACGGCGTCGCCGGCAAGGCCCAAAAGCCGAAGACCGCCGCGGTCAAGGTGGTACGCAAAGCGGCGCCCAAAGCCGCACCAAAGGCCGCATCAAAGGGTGTACACAAGGCCGCCTGATCCATTCGCGGCGACCGGTGAGTGATGTGATGACCGCTGGCGGGGAGTGTTGAAGTGAATTCGACCCGCCGTCAGCCGCACACAGCCTTGGCGTTGGCCGGGGGTGGTCCGCTCGGTGCGGTCTATGAGATCGGGGCCGTGATGGCGCTTTCGGAAGCGCTCGATGGCCTGGATTTCAATGACCTGGACGCCTATGTCGGTGTCAGTGCCGGCGGCTTCATTGCCGCCGGTCTGGCCAATGGATTGAGTCCGGCCTATCTATGCCGGATGTTCATCGACAGCGATTCCGCCGAGATTCCCTTTGAATCCGGGATGCTGCTCAAGCCGGCGTTCGGCGAGTACGCAAGGCGCGGCGCAACGGTGCCGGCCCTGCTTTTCGAATCGCTGCGCGAGTATTTGCGCAGTCCCCTGCGTCAGGGCTTTCTCGCGTCCTTTCAGCGCCTGTCGCGCGCGATTCCCACGGGCATTTTCAACAACGCGGGAATAGACGAGTTCCTCCGCCGGCTGTTTTCACTGCCCGGCCTGAGCAACGATTTCCGCCGGCTCGGGAGCCGCCTGTTCCTGGTAGCCACCGATCTTGATTCCGGCACCTCGGTCGCGTTCGGCTCAAAGGGCCATGAGCATGTCCCGATCTCCACCGCGGTTCAGGCCAGCGCCGCGCTTCCCGGGCTGTTTCCGCCGGTCGAGATCGAGGGCCGCTGGTATGTCGATGGCGCGCTGAAGAAAACCCTGCACGCCTCGGTCGCGCTTAAAGAAGGGGCGCGACTTGTCATCTGCATCAATCCGCTGGTTCCCTTCGATGCCCGCCACGCCTCGCATGAAAGACATCTCAAGCAGCGCCGGCTGGTCGATGGCGGCCTGCCGGTGGTTCTGGCACAAACTTTCCGTGCAATCATCCACTCGCGCATGAAGACCGGGTTGGCGAAGTACGACATCGAGTACAGGGATGCCGACGTAATCCTGTTCGAGCCGAGCCCCGATGATGCCGACATGTTCTTCACCAACATGTTCAGCTATGCCGACCGCAAGCGGCTGTCCGAACAGGCCTATCAGAAGACGCGCGAAGAGCTGCTGCGGCGCCACGATGAGCTGGCGCCGAAACTGGCGCGGCACGGGGTGTCCATCAATCGCGCCGTACTCACGGATCCGCACCGCACCTTGGCGCGGCGCATGGCCCGGTTGAAGCGCAGCCGCGCCCGGTCGATGGGGCTGACGGCATTGCGCCTGTCCGATACGCTCGACGAACTGGCCCTGGCGCTGAAGCGCATGCACCGTGCGCAGCGGCCGGCATGACTCCGGTATTCATGACAAGCGGGTTGGTGGATTCTGCTATCCTCTGCCACTAGCGGAGATTGCCCACAGATGGAAAGAAAGCCGAAGCGCCGCACGCGCGAGCGCATCCTGGAAACTTCCCTGGTACTGTTCAATGAATTCGGCGAGCCGAATGTCACGACACAGCTGATTTCCGACGAGATGGGCATCAGCCCGGGCAACCTGTACTACCACTTCCACAACAAGGACGAGATCATCGAGTCCCTGTTCGCCGATTTCGAGAAGGCCATCGAGGAAACCCTCGCCGCGCCCGCGCGGCGCCCGCCGAACGTGGAAGACATCTGGCTGTTCCTGCACCTGATCTTCGAAGGCATATGGAAGTTCCGCTTTCTCTATCGCGACATCAACGAACTGCTGTCGCGCAACCGCGTCATCGAGACGCACTTCAAGCGCATCGTTGCCCACAAGATCCAGACGGCCAGCGCGATCTGCCGGGGCCTGGTGGCGACCGGCGACATGAAGGCGACGCCGGCCGAAATCCAGGCGCTGGCGATCAACATGACCGTCGTCGCCACCTACTGGCTGTCGTTCGAGTTCGTCAGTGACCCGCGAAAAAAGATCGATGGCGAGAGTTTGTCGCGCGGCGCGTTTCAGGTCATGGCGCTGGCTGCCCCTTATCTGGTGGGGCGTTCGCGCAAGCTGTTCGAGGAAGTGTCAAAAAACTATCTGACTGCCTGAGATCCGGAGAGTAGACCTGTCATGGCAAAGCCGGCCTGGAAGAAGTTTCCGCATGCGGACAAGACATTCGTCTACGCGGGTGCCGCACTGAAGAAGAACTGGGAGCGCCTGCATCGCGGCGATTGCGAACCCTATCCCGCAGATGCCGCGGTGCAGGAGGCCTGGCGTCTCTATCATCAGGGTGAATTCCACAAAGCCTGCGAAGCCGGGTTGGCGGCCGGCATCGACGGCTACAACGCGGCCAACAAGGCGGCCATGATTTACGCCACCTACCTTGAAGACGACGACAAACGCAAGCTGGAGATGTTTCAGGAAATTTCCGCGCGCTGCGACAAACTGCAGCAGGCGCAACCGGAGAATGCCAACGCGTACTACTTTCAGGCCTACGCACTAGG
>CAIZKA010000159.1 GCA_903933395.1 uncultured beta proteobacterium
GCGCGTGAAAACTCCGGAACTCGTGGTCGTACCTCTCAAATCGGAGCCGGGCGTAAAGTTCGACTTTGAGATGGCCATGGGCGTGCGCTACGGCGAAAAGCCATGGAAAGATGAAATCGAAAAGCTGCTCGCAAAAAAGCAGCCCGAGATCCGCGCCATCCTCGCCTCATATAACGTGCCGATGATCGATGAAAACGGCCGATTGGTCGGAGGCGCCGACAGGACAGAGCTGTTTGCCCGGCCGACCGAGGCCGTGCCGTACCGCGTTGTCGACGGGAAGGTTGATAACAGCACCTTTCTCGGCTGGCGCATCTTTCATTCGAGCTGTGCCGGCTGTCATGGCACCGACGCGACCGGGACCGGTGTTGCACCGGACCTGACCAAGCGCATTAACGACATGCCGCGCAGCTCATTCATAGCAACCATACTTCAACGCTACAACGTAGTCATTCGCGAGGGAGAGGCGGCCAGTGAGTCGATTTCGCGCGAGGCGTTCATCGAGCAGATCCTGCAGGGCAAGGCAGGGCGGGTCGCGATGCCTGTCTGGGAGGGCGACCCCAACGTGGCACCTAATGTCAACGACATCTATACGTATCTGAAAGCGCGCGCTGACGGTGCGCTTGGAACGGGGAGACCAGGTCTCCTCGAACCTGGCTCCCGCTGATGTTTGGCGGCACCCGACTATGCTCTTTTGCCTTTCTGGTTGGAATCGCTTCATCCCTTCCTGCGACAGTAACGGCCCAGGCACTCGATCGCACCCATTTCATCCGGCTTGCGGCCAGCGTCGTCAAGGTCGAAGTGCAGAACCGAAACGGAAGCTATTCGCTGGGAACGGCGGTTGCCATCGCCCCGGGGCGTGTCGTCACCAACTGTCACGTCACCCGTGACGCCCGCTTGATCACGCTGGTCAAGGGTGCACTACGCTGGCCGGCGATCGCGCAGAGCGCTGACCTCGAACACGACCTGTGCATTCTTGAGGCGCCGACACTTGAGGCGATGCCGGTGCGGATGGGCAGCGCCCGTAGCCTGCGTATCGGCCAGCGCGTCGGCGCGATGGGCTTCACCGGCGGGATAGGAATGGCTTTCCGGGATGGCATGGTCGGCGCCTTGCATCGCCTGGACGGCAGCAAGGTCATCCAGAGCACGACTGCCTTCACCTCCGGCGCCAGCGGTGGTGCCCTGTTCGACAACGAGGGGCGACTCGTTGGCATCCTCACCTTCCGCCTGCCTGGGGCACCGGGCTATTATTTTTCTGCCCCGGTCGACTGGGTCGCCGCCCGGGTTACCGCCGTCGAGGGTTTCACCGGTATCGCCCCGCTTGCCGCAACCCGGCCATTCTGGCAACACCCACCGCCGGATCTGCCGTATTTCATGCGTGCCGCGCTACTCGAGGCCGGTGACCAATGGCCGGAACTGCTCAAGTTGGCCGAAGCCTGGGCGGTCGCCGAGGACGACAGTCCTGAGCCGTGGATCACGCGAGGCAAGGCCTACCTGCGCCTCGACCGGCGCGAGGCGGCGGCCGAGGCTTTCAGTCGCGCAACGGTGGTGGAACCGGCGTCCGGCGACGCCTGGTTCAATCTCGGGGTAACCTGTTTCCATCTGGGGGAAACGGCGGAACTGCAACGTGCGCACCTCACACTCAGCCGACTCAATCCCGATCTGGCCAAGGACCTGGCCGTGATCTCCGGACTTTCAATACAATAGACGCATCAGCGTCGCAACGAGGAATATATAAGCATGAGAAAGCATTTACCGGCCCTGCTGCTGGCGGCGTTGTTGATCAGTCCCGGGTTCGGCGGCGTTTACGCACAGGCCGTGAAACCATCCCAAACGGCGACTATCGAGCCGTCCGGCGAGGCACCGTCGAAACCGATCTCTGCCGCCGAACAGCGTGTCTTTCTCGACAACCATCTCGCCAACCTGGCCAAGACCGCCAACGTCGAGTACAGCTTCAAGCGCAGCGGCACGCTCGGCGACAATTTCGAGGACAAGGTCGTCCTCCACGTTCGCGATGGCGGCAAGGAGAAGGGCCGTCTCGTCAGCGCCGACTTTCTGAGCGGGAAGAGCACGCTCAAGTTGCCCGAGATCCCCAATCCGCAAGGCAATCCGGTCGTCCTCTACTTCCTCGAACGTGACGTGCGCGAGATGGAGCGGATCACCAAGGGCAAGCAGCTTTTCTTCCGCAAACGCATACGTCTGGCGCTGGCCGACATCGACCAGGTCAAACCGATCACCGTCCGTTTCGAGGGGCGCGACATCAAGGCCGACGAAGTGCGCGTGCAACCCTATCTCAATGACCCGGTGATGCAGGCTCGCGCAGAAAAATACGAGAAGAAGGCCTACATCTTCACGCTGTCCGGCCAGGTGCCGGGCGGTGTCTACCAGATACAAACGACGGTCGCCTCGCCCGACGGGAAGGCCGATACCCCCCTGGTCGACGAAACCATGACCTTTGCCACGCTGAGAAAGTAAACGAAATGACCCGAATCAATCGCCTGATCCTTTCCGTCGCGACCGTCGCCGGTCTCTCCTCGCTTGCGGCGCCGGCGACTGCCGGCAACGACATCCCGACCGTCGAACGCGTCGACTTTGTCCTCGAATGCATGCGTAGCAATTCCGGGCCGCGGCAGGAATTGCTCTACAAGTGCTCCTGCACCCTGGACGAACTCGCCAAGGTTTTTACCCATGACCAGTTTGTCGATGGCTTGACTGCAGCCAACGCGATGAGCATCGGCGGCGAGCGCGGTGCGGTCCTGCGCGACTCGGAAGGTGCCAAGACCGAGGCAGCCGGGTATCGCGGAGTCCTGGCCAAGGCGAAGAAGGCCTGCTTCCTCAACTAGAACACGCACAAGTGTCCGGCAAGCGCCTTCAGCCGCCCGCCGTCCTTGTCCTGGCGGTGCTTGCCTGTGTCTGCGCGGCAACCGCCCGGGCAAATGAGGATCGCACGGCGCCGCTGGTGATGCAGGAAGTCGCGGCGGGCATCTACGTGCACGCCGGCGTTCATGAGGAGCCGGCTGCTGCCAATAGAGGCGACGTCGCCAATATCGGGTTCATCGTCGGCGAGCGCTGCGTTGCGGTCATCGATACCGGAGCCAGTCTCGCCGTCGGGCAGTCTCTGCGGGCGGCGGTTCGGGCCGTAACGCCGCTGGCTGTATGTTTCGTGATCAACACGCATGTGCACCCGGACCATATTCTCGGCAACGCCGCTTTTCGCGAAGATCACCCAACTTTTGTCGGGCATGCCAAGCTTCCCGCCGCGATGGCGGCAAAAGGGCCAATTTACCAGCGCGCACTTGTCAGGGAGATCGGCTCCGCTGCCGAAGGCAGCGACTTGATTGCACCCGGACAAACCGTCGTTGAGCGCAGCGAACTTGACCTCGGTGGCCGGATTCTCGAACTCCGTGCCTGGAGGACTGCGCATACCGACAACGATCTTACGGTCTTCGACCGGGCGACGGGAACGCTGTGGCTGTCCGACCTGCTGTTTGCGGAACGAATTCCCGTGCTTGACGGCAGCATTCGCGGCTGGCTTGCGGCAATCGCCGAATTGTCGGCATTGCCGGCACGGCATGTCGTCCCCGGGCATGGTTCGCTAAACCTGCCGTGGCCGCAAGCACTGGCTCCGCAGCAAGTCTATCTGGCCACGCTTGCGGCCGACATCCGAAGGGCATTGACCGAGGGGCAAACGCTCGCACGGACGGTCGAAACAGCTGCAGCGGCAGAACGTGGCAAATGGTTGCTGTTCGACAAATACAACCGCCGCAATGCCGCGGCAGCATACGCGGAACTGGAGTGGGAATAAACTGTCGAACCCCTTTGGGGATTGGAGGACTGGAATGAACGCTACAGTTAGAGTTTTCCTGGCCTGCACCGTGCTGATGACCGGTGCTCTGGCCCAAGCCGAAGCGCGAAAAGTCTCGCCGGAGGAAACGGCGGCGATCGAAACCAGCGAAATCTGGGCCAAGATCCGGACCCAGTTGTTCGGCCAACGGAAGATTGACCCGAACGGCGACTCCTTGATCGAGTTCGATATCCCGGTCCGCGCCGAGGATGCGGCGATCGTGCCTGTTTCCTTGCGAACCCGGATGACGGCGACGCCGGAGCGGTTCGTCAGCAAGCTCTATCTGATCATCGACAAGAATCCGTCACCGATCTCGGCCGTGTTTTCCTTCACGCCGGAGAGCGGCCGTGCCGATATCGAAACGCGGGTGCGGGTCGAACAATACACCCCGATTCGCGCCATCGCAGAATTGAACACCGGCGAACTCTACATGGTGGCACGCTTCATGAAAGCTTCCGGGGGTTGCTCGGCCCCGGCCGGGAAGGACGCCGAGGCCGCATTGGCCAATCTCGGCAAGATGCGGCTGCGCGTCGACCGCGAGGTGCGCCTCAATGAGCCGAACCTGGCCCAGTTGATGATCAGTCACCCGAACACCTCCGGGCTGGCGATGGATCAGGCATCGCGGCTCTATGCACCCGCTTATTACGTTCGCAGCGTCGCCGTCAGCTACGGCGGAAAACCGGTGTTCTCTGCTGACGTTGATTTTTCGATCAGCGAAAACCCGCATTTCCGTTTTTACTTTTTGCCACAGGCACCCGGCGAATTGAAGGCGGAAGTTGTCGATACCCGCGACAAATCCTTTGTCGCCCGCCTCGCGGTCGGCGAGCGTTCCGCCCCTGCTGCGACTGATGCACGCTGACGTCAGTAACAACCTGCCAACGACACGGCTGCTGCTCGCATTCCTGGTCGTCGCCTGGACGGCCGGTTGCGGTGGCCTTCCTCCGGCCCGATCGCCGGCCATGCCGGAGCCGCTGCAAGTCGCTGATGGCGTCTATATGTTCCTCGGCGCCAAGGGCGAAGTTGATCCCGCGAATCTGGGACGAATCGGGAATGCCGGGTTTATCGTCGGTGAATCCGGGGTAGTCGCGATCGATACCGGCACCTCCCGTCAGCATGGCGAAGATCTGCTGGCGGCTATCGCCCGGGTGACCGACAAGCCGGTGCGGCTGGCGCTCATTACCCATACCCGCCAGGAGTTTCTTTTCGGCGCGGGCGCCTTCCGTGCGCGGGGCATCCCTGTCGCCATGCATCGTCGTGCGGCGAATCTGATGGCAGCGCGTTGCGAGAACTGCCTCAAGACGCTGCGCCGACAACTCGGCGAAACGGCCATGAGCGGCACAGCGATGTTCAAGCCCGACATCGAGTTCGAAGCTTCGCACACGATTGACCCGATCGGACGGCCGATTGAGGTCCTTTATTTCGGACATTCCAGCGGTCCCGGAGATGTTGCTGTCCTCGATACCCGTTCTGGAGTTTTCTTTGCCGGTGGACTCGTAGACAACCAGCGAATTCCCGATGTGCAGGACAGCGATCGTCCTGCCTGGCTTGCGGCCCTCGGCGCCCTGCCTCGATTGCCGCTCACGGCCATCGTTCCCGGGCATGGCCCCGCCGGCCCGCCGGGTCTTGTCGACTCTGTCAGGCGCTACTTGACCGATCTTGAGCGCCACATGGCAGAATTGTTGCAGGCTGGCGTTCCGCTTAGCGGGGTCGCGGAAGCCGCCGCGCTGCCGGCATTCTCGCATTGGGATCGATACGACAGCATCCATCTTCGCAACGCCTCGATCGTGTACCTGCAATTGGAACGCGAATCCATGTTCAAGTAATAGAAGGGGATACTGCAGATGCACGTCACCATCCTTAGCCGACACCGACTTTTACTCGCGACAATCGCAGCATGGCTCGGCATGAGCGCCCTGGGTGCAATTGCCCAGGTCGGGGGCCTTCCTACCAACGTCAAGCACACCGATTCTTCACCCGAGTGGGAAAAGTTGCGCGAAAAACTGTTCCCCGGACGCAGCATGGAGTCTGCCGCGAGCATGGTGCAACTTGTCGTGCCCTTGCGCGCAGCCTACGGTGCCTCGGTCCCGGTGCGGATCGTCTCCAAGCTGCCGCAGAGCGACAACTTGTATGTCAAGAGGATCACCCTGCTGGTCGACAAGAATCCGTCGCCCGTAGCAGCAGTGCTGGACCTCACCCGCGAGCTTGGACAAGCCGACTTCGAGACGCGCCTGCGGGTCGACGAGTACAGCCACATCCGTGTCGTCAGCGAACTCTCGAACGGCGAATTGCATACGGATTCCCGCTACGTCAAGGTATCCGGCGGCTGTTCGGCGCCGCCGAATCGCGACCAGTTGCACAACATCGGCAAGACTTTCCTGAAAGTGCCGGAAGGCATCAAGGCCAACGAACCCGCTCCCGTGGATCTGCAGATAGTGCACCCGAACGATACGGGTTTTGAAATGAACCAGATCTCGCTTCTCTACATTCCGGCGCACTTCGTCCGCTCGATCAAGGTGAGTTATGCGGGGCGCCCCCTGTTTGACGCAGAACTGGATTTTTCGATCAGCGAAAACCCAGCCTTGCGTTTCAACTTTATCCCCGGCTCCGGCGGCGAAATCAAGGCGGAGGTTGTCGACTCGAAGGAGGGTCGTTATGTCGCGACACTTCGAGTCCCTTGAGGCGGGGGCAGGCGGTTTGGCCACCAGCCGGGTAAAGCACGGTTGGACCTGGCGGCAGCTTGTGGCTGCCGGCGGGTTTGCGGCCTGTCTTGCCATGCCGGTGCAAGCCGGAATTCCGGCCCCCTTTGCGCCGGTGGTCATACAGCCTGCCGGCGCTCCGGCGCGCGCCGAGTTCGACCTCACAGCGGTCCTTGCACGGGCCCGGCGCGAGAACAAGTGGCTTTATGTCTATCTCGGTGCCAGCGACTGTCCCTACTGCAGGAAGTACGAAGCATTTCTGGAAAAGAATGCCGTCGAGCTTGTGCCGCATTTTTCCAAATATATCGTCGTCGATCTGCGCAGTTCATTGTCGGTGACCACTGATGCCCTATTCATCAAGATCGCCGACACCAGTCGTCCCTATGTGGAATTCCAGAAGTCGATCGGCGACGAGCGCACCCGAAACGTCGTCTATCCCAGCGTCTGGCTGCTTGACGGCAAACCGAAGCCGCTGATGCAGATGCCGGCCGGCACCGGGACCTTCCAGACGGTGGCCGAGCAACTCGAGATTCTGCGGCTCGAGCAGTAGCCTGGCGATGCCGCTTAGGTCGGTTAGCGAACCGTTGCGCACGCCGCAATGAAGCGGTCAGTGACTTTCATGCGTCACGGTGAAAGCGAATACAACGTGCTCGGCCTTTGCAACGGCGATCCCGGGATTCCCGTGGCGCTGACCCCGGACGGCCGCGGCCAGGTCAGTCAGGCTGCGGCCGGGTTCGAGCCGGGCACGATCGAGCTGCTGTATGTGTCGCAACTGCCGCGCGCCCTTGAAACGGCGGCCATCGTCAACCGGCGTCAGGAGGCCGAAATTCGCGTCGACCCTCGCCTGAACGACCGGCGCACCGGCTTCGAAGGATGCCTCATCGCCGACTACCTTGCGGCGCGTGACGCTGACCCGGCGAATTTCTGTGCCGCGGGAGGTGAGTCGTTTACGACGCTGAAGGCGCGGGTGATAGATTTTCTTGGCGACCTGCGTGTAACGCGCGCGGGGCGCGTCCTCGTCGTATCGCATCATGAAGTCCTTCAGGTCGTGCGGGGGCAGACACTGGGCTGGTCCGACCATGAAATCCGTCAATGGTGGATCGAGCCTGCCGGGCACTTTACCGTCGAGATGGACGCGTAATGAACGATCTTGCCCGGTCAGCCTGATTCCAGCGCGGCCAATACGGCAAGGGCGTCGCGAGTCGCGGCAACATCATGGACACGGAGTATGTGCGCGCCGCGCTGCGCCGCCAGCAAGGCCGCGGCGATGCTTGCCGGCACCCTTTGGTGCATTCCGCGGCTGCTGAAACCTTTGAACATCGACTTGCGCGACAATCCGACCAGTAGCGGACAGTCCAGCTCCGCGAAAACATCCAGCCGGCGGAGCAAGGCAAGATTGTGTTCCAGTGTCTTGCCAAAGCCGAACCCGGGATCGATCGCAATGCGCTTGCGATCGATCCCTGCCGCGATTGCAGCGGCAACCCGCGCGGCGAGGAAGGCTTTCACCTCGCTGACCACATCGGAATAGTGCGGAGCCTGTTGCATTGACGCCGGAGTGCCTTGCATATGCATCAATACCACCGCGGCGTTGCCCGCTGCGGCGGCATCGAGGGCGCCGCGAGCCTGCAAGGCAGCAATGTCGTTGATGATCACCGCGCCGGCGCAAACCGCCCGGCGCATCACCCCGGGCTTGACCGTGTCGATCGAAAGCGGGACGCCCGCCGCCGACAAGGCTTCAATTACGGGCAGCACCCGGCGCAATTCCGTTTCCTCCGTTACAGGCTCGGCTCCGGGGCGCGAAGATTCACCGCCAATGTCGAGGATGTCGGCGCCATCGGCGATCAGCTGTTTCCCGTGTTCGATCGCGCGGGATGCATCGTGAAATTTTCCCCCGTCGGAAAAGGAGTCGGGCGTAACATTCACGATGCCCATGATCAAGGGGCGCGCCAGTGAAAGGCGGTACGTGCCGCAGTGGAGTTCCATTGGCATTGAGGTATCGTTAAGGTATCTTGTACGCTGGAGCAGGATGATTGAACAAGGATAGCACCCGCCTTTGTCGATTTCGAAACCCGGACGAAACCGGTTTTGTCGAGGGCAGGTGTTCCGGCCCGCCATACAGAAAGGTACTTCCCCAAATGAACGTGATTTCCCGCATTGCCTGCCGCCGATCATTGTGCCTTTCCATCCTCGGCCTGCTATTGGGAATTGCCACTGCCTTCCCGGTGAACGCCGCCGATGGTGATTTGAAGTCGATCGCCATCCTCGATTTTGAACTTATCGACGAAATGCGGGACCTGGCGCCGGCGACCGTCGAATACCAGCGACTCGTTGTCGCGCGCGACCAACTGGCGGAAGCCTTCTCCCAGGCCGGACTTTACCGGGTCGTCGATCTTGAACCGGCGGCGGAGTTGATGAAGCGCCTCAAGTCCGAACAGCGGCTGAATGAATGCAATGGTTGCGAAATCGATATCGCCAAGGTGGTCAAGGCGGACCGCGTACTGGTGGGTTGGGTGCAGAAAGTCAGCAATCTGATCCTGAACTTGAATATCGTGATCGAGGATACGACCACCGGGGCCGTAGTCCTCGTCACATCGGTGGACATGCGCGGGAATACGGATGAGTCCTGGCGCCGCAGCGTCCCCTACCTTGTCCGCCAGATGGTGGACAAGGGGCAGGGTAACCGTTGAAGCCATGGCCTTTCTTTTGTTTGCCACGACTTTTCGTGACGCAATATCCCGCAAAGCTCCGTGATTGCGCCAGCCGTTGAAACGATCGATATCCGTCCTGCAGGTTTTATTTGCAGCAATGCTCGCCGGCGGTTGCGCGACACGGACCTATGAAGCGCGTCCGATAGACCCGACCAAGGCAAGCGCGCAATGGCGGGAGCGCTCCCTCGCGGACCCGGCATTGCTGGCCTGGGTTGACAGGATGCGCGGTTCTCCGGCCGGGAAGATCGACGCCTGGGGATTGCCGGAGCTGACCCTGGCCAGCCTCTATCTGCATCCCGACCTTGAGCTGGCGCGTGCTCGATTGCGGGCGGCGGAAGCCGCCCAGTACAGCGCCGGGTTGCCGAAAAGTCCCAGGATCAGTGGCCTCGTCGAGCATCACTCCAAAGCGGATGGCATATCGCCCTGGTCGATCGGGGTCGGCCTCGAAATGCCGATTCGCACCGACGCCCGCGGGGAAGCGCAACGGGAACATTCGGCCGCGCTGACCGAAGTGGTCAGGCTGGAAGTCGGGGCGATTGCCTGGCAGGTGCGCAACCGGCTGCGTGCCGCCCTGATCGAGCACCTTGCGGCCGAGGCGCAATTGGCCCTGCTGCAGAGCGAACTCGATTTGCGCGAAGAAGCCACGCGCATGATCGAAGCGCGGCTGGTGCTCGGCGCCGCGTCACTCAGCGAGACCGGCGAGTCGCGACTTCAGCTGGGAAGCGCGGCGATGGCATATCGTGCTGGCGTCGCTGCCAGCCACAAGACCCTGGCCGAATTGGCAGCCGCACTGGGCCTGCCTGCCGACGCACTGGCTGCGGCAACCCTGGATCCGGCAGCGATCACGCCGCCTGCGGAACGGCTGCTGGCGGACGATGTCCAACAGGCCGCCTTGCTCAATCGCATCGATTTGCGCGTCGGGCTTGCGCATTACGCGGCAGCCGAGGCCCGCCTGCGCCTTGAAATAGCCAGGCAGGTGCCGGAGATCACGCTCGGTCCCGGATTTTTCTTCGATCAGGGTGATCGCATCTGGTCGCTCGGCGCTTCGCTGCTGCTTGCGCTGTCCGACCACAATGCGGGCCCGATCGCCGAGGCCGAGGCCCAGCGCGAAGTCGAGGGCCGACGTTTCCTCGCACTGCAGGCAAGGGTGATAGGCGAACAGGCGGCCGCGTTGCGGGCCTATCGGAACGCGCTGCGCCAGCTGGAGAAAGCCGGCACGGTGGAGCGCGCCGCCGCGGAGCAGGTTGCCGCGGCGGAACGGCGGGTGACGGCTGGTCAAGACGACCGCCTCGACCTGGTACGCCGTCGCCTCGAACGGGTCCTTGCCGGGAAAGCCCTGCTCGCTGCCCGGTTCGAGACACAGCGCGCGCTGGGCGCGTTGGAGGATGCGGTACAACAGCCCCTTGATGGCAGCGCCCCGCTGCCTGACGTTTTTGCCCGGAATGATCCGTCATGAACCGCAAAATTCTCCTGCTCGTCATCGTCCAGACAGCGATGCTCGTCCTTCTCGTCTGGGCCCTGGTCTTTTATGGCAAGGACGAATACGAGGCCTATACCCGCGAACCGCCGAAGCCGGAAGCGCAGACCAAGACCTCCGCCGAGGATGGCATGACCGTGGTCAAGATGAGCTTCAAGGCCCAACAACGGAGCGGCATCGAAGTCGCCAAGCTGCAGGAGATCGGATTCCGACCGGAGAAGACTGTCTACGGTACGGTCATCGGCATCGACTCGCTGCTCGACTTGCGTGCGCGGTACCTGGCTGCCCGCGCCGACGCCGACGCGATCCGCGCCACGCTGAAGCAGTCGGAGCGGGATTACCTGCGCCAGTCGGAGCTGAATCGCGACGGCCGCAATGTTTCCGACCGTGCAGCCCAGGCGGCAGAGGCCCAGGCGGCAGGAGACGCGGCACGGCTGCGGGCCGCCGAGGCGGTGGCGTCCAACCTGCGCGCCCAGTTGCGCCTGCAATGGTCCGAGCCGCTCGCCACCTGGGCGACCGAGGCAGAGGCGCCCGGGCCGCTGCAGGCGCTGATCGAGCGACGCGAGGTGTTGCTCAGCGTCACGCTGCCCGACACCCTGCCGGTACCCGACGCAAAGGCGACCCTGCACGTGACACCGACCGGCAGGGCGGCGAGCCCGGTCCAGGCACGCTATGTCGGCCCGGCGGCGAAGGCCGAGGCCATGCTCCCGGGCAGCAACCACTTCCTGCGCGCTGCGGCGGCCGATCTGCGCACCGACATGCGGGTGACCGTCAGCTGGCACGAGGACAAGCCGGCACAGGCCGGATTTCTGGTCCCTGCCGCCGCCATCGTCTGGTTCGCCGGCAAGGCCTGGGTCTACGAGCAGGAGTATGACGACGACGAGGAATTTGTCCGCCGCGAAATCCCGACCGAGCATGAAGTCGCCGGCGGCTGGTTCGTCGCCGGCCGCTTCGAGGCCGGCGACCGCGTCGTGGTCGAAGGCGCGCAACTGCTGCTTTCCGAAGAAATGAAGAACCAGATCACCAACGAGAACAACGACTGAAATGCTGATCGCCGGCACTTCTCCGGGTGCTTTTCGCCAGCCGCCATGGTGTGAATCATGATGGCGGGGCTGGTCCGCTTCTCGATCCGCTTTCACGGCGTGGTCGTCGGCCTGGCCTGCGTGCTGGTGCTGTATGGCCTCTACAGCCTGACGCGGACCAGCCTCGACGTATTCCCCGAGTTCTCGCCGACGCAGGTGATCATCCAGACCGAGTCGCCGGGGCTTTCCGCGGAACTGGTCGAGACCCTGGTCACGCAGCCCATCGAGGCAAGCATTGGCGGTACCGTCGGCATCAGTTCGGTACGCTCGGAATCGATTCCCGGCCTCTCGGTGGTCACCGTGGTGTTCGCCGACGGCAGCGACATCCACCGCAACCGGCAAGCGATCACGGAACGTCTCGGCACGCTCGCCGGCCGCATTCCGGCGGGCATCGTGCCGAACATCACACCGCTGACCTCTTCGGCAAGCACGGTGCTGGGCGTCGGCCTGACCTCCGACCAGCGTTCGCTGATGGACCTGCGCACGCTCGTCGACGCGACAATCCGCCCGCACCTGCTGGCCGTCCCCGGCGTGGCCGATGTAAATGTCTTTGGCGGCGAGGTGCGCGAATACCAGATCCAGGTCGACCCGCACAAGCTCATGCGCTACCGGCTGTCGCTGCAGGACGTCCGCACGGCCGCCAGCCGCGCCACCGGCAATGCGGGCGGCGGCTTCATCGAAAACGGCAATCAGCGCATCGTCATCAACAGTGCCGGGCAGATCGCCAGCGCGAAGCAGCTGGCGCAGGCGCTGCTGGTCCGGCGCGACGGACGGACGCTGCGCCTCGGCGATATCGGGCGCGTCATCGAGGCGCCGGCCCCATCGATCAGTGCCGCCGCGATCAACGGCAAGCCCGGCGTCTACCTGTCGCTGCAAGGCCAGCTGGGCGCCAATACCATGGCGGTAACCGAGGCGGCGGAAGCGGCGCTTGCAGACCTCGTGCCGCTGTTCGCGGCCGAGGGCGTGACCTTGCATCCGAACCTGTTCCGCCCCGCCAATTTCATCGAGACCGCCATCCACGGGGTCAAGCGCGACATCGTGATCGGTTCTATCCTCGTCATCACCGTACTGTTCTGGTTCCTCTTCAACGTCCGCACCGCCTTCATCTCGGCCACGGCGATCCCGTTGTCGCTGCTGGCGGCCATCCTCGTCCTGGCGCAGATGGGCATCGGCCTCAACATCATGGTCCTCGGCGGACTGGCCATCGCGCTCGGCGAGGTCGTCGACGATGCCATCATCGATACCGAAAACATCTTCCGCCGCCTGCGCGAGAATCGCGACCGGCCGGCACCGCTGCCGATGCACGAGGTGATTTTTTCCGCCTCCATGGAGGTACGAAGCTCGGTGGTTTATGCCACGCTGATCGTTGCCATGGTCTTCCTCCCCCTGCTGGCGCTTTCCGGCGTCGCCGGCAAGCTGTTCGCACCGCTCGGCATCGCCTACATCGCGGCAATCCTCGCCTCGCTGCTGGTTGCCCTGACCCTGACTCCGGCGCTTTGCTCCCTGCTCTTCGCCCATGCTCCGCTGGGCAGTGCCGACCCGCCGCCGATCCGCCTGCTGAAGGCGGCGTACTCCGCGCTCCTGCGCCGGATCGAGCGCCACTACGGCCTCGTCATCGGCGCTGTCACCGTCATCATTGCCCTCGGCCTCGGCATCCTGCCCCTGTTCAAGTCGCAGTTCATCCCCGACCTGCGCGAGGGACATTACATCCTGCACATGACCGCGATCCCCGGTACCTCGCAGCAGGAATCGCTTCGCATCGGGGCGCGGGTGGCAGCCTCCATCGGCCAGATTCCCGGCATCAAATCGGTCGCGCAGTGGGTGGGTCGGGCGCAAAACGGCGCCGATACCTTCGGCACCCACTACAGCGAATTCGAGATCGAGATCGGCACGCTCGACGGAGCGGAGCAGGCGCGCGTGCTGCGAGACATCCGCGACGCCGTGGAAGGCTATCCCGGCATCAATTTTGCGGTGAATACATTCCTTACCGAACGGATCGAGGAAACGATCTCCGGAGTGACCGCGGCGGTCGTGGTGCATATCCACGGTGAAGACCTCGACGCGCTGGATCGCGATGCCCGCGCCGCGGCAAGGATTCTGTCTGCCATTCCGGGTGCAGTCGATGTCCAGGTGCAATCGCCGCCCGGAACGCCGCAAATCGCGATCCACCTCCGCCCGGAACAGCTTTCGTTGCACGGCTTCACGGTGGCGGACGTGCTCGACGGCATCAGGATGGCCTACGAAGGCGTCCCGGTCGCGCAGGTGTTCCAGGGCAACCGGGTCATCGGCGTCAGCGTCGTCCTCGACGAGGGCGCCCGCCGCCACGTCGGCGACATCCGCAAGCTCGGCCTGCGCAACCCGGCCGGGGAGGTCATCCGCCTTGGCGAAGTGGCGGCTGTCGACCTGTCGGCGGGCCGCAGCAAGATCCTGCATCTCGGCGGCAAGCGCATACAGACCGTCACCTGCAACGTCAGGGAGCACGATCTGGGAGGATTTGCCGCGGAAATGAAAAAGCGGCTGAATGAGCCGGGGGTCTTCTCTGCGGGCAACTATCCGACCTTCACCGGTGCGGCGGAAGCACAGGCAAAGTCCCGCGAGGATCTGATCGTGCATTCCCTGCTCGCCGGCGTCGGCGTGTTTCTGATGCTCTACATCGCCTTCGGGCGCCTGCGCAATCTGCTTCTGACGTTCGCCAACCTGCCCTTTGCCTTGATCGGCGGCGTCCTGGCAGCCCTTCTCACCGGTGGCTGGCTGTCACTGGGCTCGCTGGTCGGCTTCGTCACCCTGTTCGGAATCACGCTACGCAACTCGATCATGCTCGTCTCGCATTATCGGCACCTCGTAGTGGAGGAAGGCATGATCTGGGGACCCGAGGCGGCGATCCGCGGCGCTACCGAGCGCCTGCCGTCGATCCTGATGACGGCGATGGTCACCGCGCTCGGCCTGCTGCCCCTGGCGTTGGGCAGCGGCGAGCCGGGGCGGGAGATCGAAGGCCCGATGGCGACCATCATCGTCGGCGGCCTGATAACCTCAACCATACTCAACCTGCTGGTACTGCCGACAATCATGCTGCACTTCGGTCGCTTCGACCGCGAGGATTCGCAATAGCCGGCGGGCGGTCAGGCTTTCGGCGTGAACATGTCGTGCACGATCTTGTGCCGGTTGGCGATCAGTTCGTCGATCGTCGGCTCGTCCTTCATCGCCCGCGCGATTGCCAGTTTGGTCGCCTCGTAGTTGGTGCGATACAGATCCTGCTCGTCAAGATTGGCATCAGTGGCGCAGCGCGGATCGATCCAGATCAGGCTGATGATGCAAAGGTCATTGACCTGGGCCCGCGGCAGGATGCCTTCGATAACACAGTCGAGCACCGCGTCGGCGGTCGCCGACTGGACGACCCCGCCAAAGAGGTTCACGTAGGCGCCCGACTTCATCGTCACCTTGGGAACGATCATGGTGGCAGGGCGAACCATCTGGTTGCAGGCGCGGATGGCAAGCATTCTGGTATGTCCGGCCGTCTGGCCCATCATGTTGGCGAAGGCTTGACCGACCGGGCCATCCGTGGCGCCGATCAGAATTTCGGGCATTGCGTCCGTGAATTGTCCGTCCGCGGCGAGTACTGTCGCCTCTCCGGTCTTGAAGATTATCTTGTCGTTCATTTATGGACTCCTGTGAAATGCCGGAATTGTAATTGTCCGGCAGGCAGCCGACGGCCGCCGCCGAACATTTTTGATTGCGCGATCGTCAGGCGGCCGGCACCGGCATGCCACGCCTGTCGAGCAGGGCCATCCAGCCGCGAATCACGCGGTAGAGTACCCACAAGCCGGTGCTGACAACGACCATGAACGCCGCCGGAATGCCGATGATGGTGATGATCAGGAAGCCGGCAACGACGAGCCAGAGCAAGGCAAACCAGAACGTGCGCAACTGCCAGCGCCAGTGAGTCGCCAGCCAGGTGCCGCGCACCCTGTCGCGGGTCACGTAGTTGATGATCACGGCGATGATCGACGGCCAACCAAAGACAAAGGCGCCGATGATGGTGGCAGAACTGAGTATCCCGGATGCCGCAGACAGCGCGTGCAAGCCGTACATCACATGGCACCAGGCGCGCGGACCGTCCAGGCTGGCGTCCGCCTGCGCAGGAATCACTTCGGGTTCAGTCATCGCACCTCCTACAGTCCCAGGTCTTTCCAGAGCAGATCTACGCGCTGCTTCACGGCTTCGTCCATGGCGATGGGCCGCCCCCATTCGCGCGTCGTTTCGCCCGGCCACTTGTTGGTTGCATCGATGCCCATTTTGCTACCAAGACTTGCCACCGGTGAGGCGAAATCGAGGTAATCAATGGGCGTATTCTCGGCAATCAGGGTGTCGCGCGCCGCATCGACGCGGGTAGTCAGTGCCCAGATGACTTCGGGCCAGGAGCGCACATCGACATCGTCGTCGGTAACGATGATGAACTTGGTGTACATGAATTGGCGCAGAAAGCTCCAGATGCCGAACATCACGCGCTTGGCGTGACCGGGATATTGCTTCCTGATGCTGACCACGGCCATGCGGTAGGAGCAGCCTTCGGGCGGCAGGTAGAAATCGGCGATCTCGGGAAACTGCTTTTGCAGCAGCGGGACGAAGACTTCGTTGAGCGCCAGGCCGAGCATGGCCGGCTCGTCGGGCGGCTTGCCGGTGTAGGTCGAGTGGTAGATCGGGTCGCGGCGCATGGTGATGCGTTCGACGGTAAACACCGGAAACTCGGCCACCTCGTTGTAATAGCCGGTGTGGTCGCCGAAGGGGCCCTCGGCAGCCGTTTCCCCGGGATGAATGACACCTTCAAGAACGATCTCGCTTGACGCCGGCACCTGCAGGTCGGAGCCGAGGCACTTCACCACCTCTGTCCTGGCGCCGCGCAGCAGGCCGGCGAACTGGTATTCCGACAGCGTGTCGGGCACCGGCGTAACGGCCGCCAGTATCGTCGCCGGATCGGCGCCGATCACTACGGCAACTGGATATGGCTCGCCGGGATGGGCCGCGCAATGCTCGCGGTAGTCCAACGCGCCACCGCGATGCGCGAGCCAGCGCATGATCAATTTATTGGGTGCAATCAGTTGCTGGCGGTAGATGCCGAGGTTTTGCCGGGGCTTTGCAGGACCGCGCGTGACGACCAGGCCCCAGGTAATCAGGGGTGCTGCATCGCCGGGCCAGCAAGTCTGCAGCGGCAGACGCGCCAGATCGACGTCCCGGCCTTCCCACACCACGTCCTGACACGGTGCCGAGTTCAGCAGCTTCGGCGCCATGTTGAGCACCTGCTTCAGAACGGGCAGTTTTTCCCAGGCATCCTTGAAACCCTTGGGCGGCTCGGGTTCCTTGAGATAGGCCAGCAGGGTACCGACCTCGCGCAGGCGGGTTTTCCAGTCGAGATCCGCGCTGTCGTCGCCTTCCGCGGCGGCTATGCCGAGGGCCACCCGACGCGGCGTGCCGAACAGGTTGACCAGCACCGGCACGGCGTGGCCCTTCGGCTTCTCGAAGAGCAGAGCGGGCCCGCCGGCACGCAGCACGCGGTCAGCGATTTCGGTCATTTCCAGGCGGGGATCGATCTCGACTGAAATTCGCTTGAGCTCGCCAAGCGCTTCCAGCTGGGCAATGAAATCGCGCAAATCAGAATATTTCATGGATTCAGTTTAACCGCCGGGCGTATCACTGTCCCAACCACGGCCGCAGATTGAGTTCGGCGACGATGCCGGCGAAGATCGCCGCGCCGAACCACTTGTTGTGGCGGAAGGCAGCGAAGCAGCCCTCGCGACTGCGGTCGCGGATCAACGTGTAGTGATAGCCCGCCAACGCGGCGGCCACCACCAGGCCGCCGAAATACCAGGCGCCATAGTGCAGATCCCAGCCGACCAGCGCCAGGATGCCGAGTGTGATGGCGTAGCAGAGCATGACGGCGATGACATCGAAGCGGCCGAAGGTGATTGCCGCCGTGCGGATGCCGATCTTGAGATCGTCTTCGCGATCGACCATGGCGTACTCGGTGTCGTAGGCCAGCGCCCAGAAGATATTGGCGACCAGCAGGATCCAGCCCAGCGGGCCCACTTCCCCCGTAACCGCAGCGAAAGCCATGGGAATGCCGAAGCCGAAAGCTACCCCGAGGTAGGCTTGCGGCAGGGCGAAGAAGCGCTTGGTGAAGGGATAGCTGGCAGCGAGAAACAGCGCGATCAGCGCCAGCCACCAGACATCGCGAAAAATCGGCAGCGCCACCAGGAAGGCGCTGAATGCCAGAACGGCTGCCAGCGCCAGCGCCTCTCGCGTGGACACCTTGCCCGCTGCAAGGGGACGGTCCCGGGTGCGTTCAACATGAGGATCAAAATCGCGGTCGGCATAGTCGTTGATGACGCAACCGGCGGAGCGCATCAGCAGCGTGCCAAGGGCGAAGATCCAGACCAGCATCCAGTGCGGCTGGCCGTTGGTCGCCAGCCACAGCGCCCAGAGGGTGGGCCATAGCAGCAGCAATGTGCCGATCGGCTTGTCCAGCCGCATCAGCTTTTCATAGAGGTCGAGGCGTTCCTTGAGTTCAGCGAAAGTCATGGGCGAATTTTACGCCTTGAGCAGTTCCTCGCGACCGCCCAGCCAGCGCTGCAGGTGGGCCGCCGCCGATTCCGGCGCATCGCGCAGCATGTCCTCGGCAACGGCGCGCGCCTGCTCCACCAGCGCGGCGTCCTCCAGGTCGGCATAGCGCAACAGCGGCAAGCCGCTTTGCCTGCTGCCTACGAATTCGCCGGGGCCGCGCAGGCGCAGGTCCTCTCGCGCGATCTCGAAACCGTCAGCGGATTCAAAAATCACCTTCAGCCGCGCCCGGGCCAACTCGCCCAGCGGTTGCGCATAGAGCAGGATGCAGGCCGATTGCGCCGCGCCGCGCCCGACGCGGCCGCGCAACTGGTGCAGTTGCGCGAGGCCGAAGCGCTCGGCGTGTTCGATGACCATCAGGCTGGCATTGGGTACATCGACGCCGACCTCGATCACCGTGGTCGCCACCAGCACCTGCACTTCATTGCGCACGAAGGCGGCCATCACCGCTGCCTTTTCGGCCGTCTTGAGCCGGCCGTGCACCAGGCCGATGCGCAGGTCCGGCAGCTCTGCAGTAAGCCGCGCGAAGGTCTCCTCGGCGGTCTTCAACTGCAGGGTTTCGGACTCTTCTATCAACGGGCAGACCCAGTAGGCCTGGCGCCCGCCGCGGCACGCCTCGCGAACCCGCGTCACCACCTCGCCGCGACGCGCTTCCGCCACCAGCTTGGTGGTCACCGGGCTGCGCCCGGGTGGCAGTTCGTCAAGCACCGAAACATCGAGGTCGGCGTAGTAGCTCATGGCCAGGGTGCGCGGGATCGGTGTCGCCGACATCGCCAGCTGGTGCGCAAACAGCCCCTTCTCTTTCAGTGCCAGGCGCTGGCGCACGCCGAAGCGGTGCTGCTCGTCGACTATCGCCAGGCCCAGCCGCGCGAACTCTACCTTGTCCTCGATCAGGGCATGGGTGCCGACAATAATCGCCGTCTCGCCGGCGCCGACTCTTGCAATCGCCGCCTCCTTCTCGCGTTTCTTCAGGCTGCCGGTAAGCCAGGCCACTTCGAGGCCGAGGGGTTCGAGCCAGGCGGCGAGCTTGCGGTAATGCTGCTCGGCGAGGATCTCTGTGGGCGCCATCAATGCCGCCTGGTAGCCGGCTTCTACCGCGTGCAGCATGGCCAGCGCGGCGACCACGGTCTTGCCGCTGCCGACGTCGCCCTGCAACAGGCGCTGCATCGGATGCGGCTGGCCCAGATCCGTGGCGATCTCCTGCCAGGCGCGCTGCTGCGCCCTGGTCAGGCGAAACGGCAAGGCCTTGAGCAGCGCCCCGGTCAAACTTGCCGTCGCCAAGAGGCGCGGCGCACCGCGCGCGCGGCGCGCGGTGTAGGCGCGGCGCAGGCTGAGCTGCTGCGCCAGCAGTTCGTCGAACTGGATGCGGCGCCAGGACGGATGGTCGCGGGATTCGAGAACCGCCTGCGCCAACTCGGGCGGCGGCGTGTGCAGCAGGCGGATGGCCGCCGCGAATTCGGGCAAGCGCAATCTGTCGCGCAGCGCCGGCGGCAGCGTGTCGGCGAGATCGGCTCGGGCCAGTGCTTTCTCGATCAGGCGCCGCAGCGTGGCCTGGCCGAGTCCGGCCGTCGTCGGATAAACCGGGGTCAGGCACTCCGGCAGAGGGTCTCCTTCCGTCACCACATGAAAGCGCGGGTGGATGATCTCGGGACCGAGGTAGCCCTCATGCACCTCACCGAAAATGCGCAGGCGGACGCCGGGTTGCAGGACTTTCTGCTGGCTGGGATAGAAATTCAGGAAACGCAACGAAAGCGCGCCGCCGGCGTCACGCACCCGCGCCAGCAACTGGCGACGCGGGCGATAGGCGATTTCGCTGTCCACCACTTCGACCTCGAACTGCGCCGCAAGGCCGGGCCGCGCATCGCACAGCGGAGTGAGGCGGGTCTCGTCCTCGTAACGCAGCGGCAGATGCAGGACGAAATCGGAATCGCTGCGCAGGCCAAGCCGGGCCAGGCGACCGGCAAGCGTGTTGCCCTCCTGCGGTTTTTTTTCAGCCAAGGACGAGCACGGCGTCCGCCTCGACCAGCGCCCCGCGCGGCAATTCCTTGACGCCGACGGCAGCGCGCGCCGGGAAAGGCTGGCTGAAATACTTCGCCATGGTTTCGTTGACCTTGGTGAAGTTGGCCAGGTCGGTGAGGTAGATGTTGAGCTTCACCGCATCGTTGAGGCTGGCCCCGGCAGCCTCGGCCACGGCCTTGAGGTTGTCGAAGACGCGCACGATCTGCGCATCGATGCCATCGACCATCTGCATGGTCGCCGGATCGAGGCCGATCTGGCCCGACATGTAGACGGTGTTGCCGGCCTGCACGGCCTGCGAATAGGTACCGATGGCCGCAGGGGCAGCAGTGGTGGCGATGATTTTTCGGCTCATGTCTTGTCCCGTTCAGGTGTTGGTGGTGTTGGATGCAGGCCTCAGGCGCTGCGTTCAAGGGCCTGGTCGATGTCCCAGAGGATGTCGTCGAGCGTCTCCAGTCCGACTGACAGGCGCACCAGGTCGGGCGTCACGCCGGAGGCGCGCTGGTCGGCCTCGTTCAACTGCCGGTGCGTAGTCGATGCCGGATGGATCACCAGGGTCTTGGCGTCGCCGATGTTGGCCAGGTGCGAACAGAACTGCAGGGCATCGATGAAACGCTCACCCGCCGCCTGCCCTCCCCTGACGCCGAAGCACAGCAGCGCGCCGGCGCCGGGATGCCGCGCCGAACCAAGGTAGCGCTGCGCCAGGGCAAAACCGGGACTGCCGTGCAGTCCGGGATAGTTGACCCAGGCGACGCGCGGATGCTTCTGCAGATGCTGCGCCACGGCCAGGGCGTTCCCGCAATGCCTGTCCATGCGCAGCGGCAAGGTCTCTATGCCCTGCATCAGTTGCCATGCCGAGAACGGCGAGAGCGCCGGACCGAAGGTGCGCAGGGTTTCCATGCGGGCCTTCATGGTGAAGCCGAAATCCCCGAAGGTCTCGAAGAACTTGACGCCGTGATAGCCGGCCGAGGGCTCGGTCATGCCGGGGAACTTGCCGTTGCCCCAGTCGAATTTGCCCGACTCGATCACCACGCCGCCCAGCGTGGTGCCGTGTCCGCCGAGAAACTTGGTCGCCGAGTGCACGACGATGTCGGCACCATGCTCGAAGGGACGGCAAAGATAAGGCGAAGGCACGGTGTTGTCGATGATCAGCGGCACGCGATGGCCGTGGGCGACCTCCGCCACGGCGGCAATGTCGAGCACGTTGAGGCGCGGATTGGCCACCGTCTCGGCGAAGATGCAGCGCGTGTTGTCCGCCAGCGCGGCGCGAAAATTTTCCGGATCGTCGGAATCGACGAAGACGGTCTCGATGCCGAGCTTGCGCAGGCTGACATCGAGCTGCGAAAAGCTGCCGCCGTAGAGCGAGCGCGCCGCGACGATGCGGTCGCCGGCCTGGCACAGCGTCAGCAGCGCGACGATCTGAGCCGCCAGCCCGGTGGCCGCAGCCACCGCAGCACGACCGCCTTCGAGCGCCGCC
>CAIZKA010000160.1 GCA_903933395.1 uncultured beta proteobacterium
GAGTTTCGAGCGGGCGGCCGAGTTTGATTTCGAGAGGTCGACTTTTTTACTGGACGAGCGCCACGATTACGGGGAAGTTCGCCGGATTGCACTGGGGTATCTCGATGGACGGCTGCATATCTTGTGCTTTGTCGAACTGGCTAATGGCATCCGTGTCATCAACTTCCGCAAGGCGAACATTAACGTGAAACAACTTGTTCGAAGTCTCCGGTAATGGACGCGCGCAGCGTGCCGACTGGTAACCCCCCCCGCGCGGGGGGAGGGGGGCGGGCGACCAATTCGCTTTTCGCGTGTTTCATCTTCGGCGGGTGGCGCTCGGTGCCATGAGCGTTAGAGAGGGACGCAAACATGACAAACCGCTTACCATTGACTGATCACGACGGCGAAGTGCGAGAACTGACCGAAGAAGATTTCAGAAAGGCCAGGCCGTTCTCTTCCCTGCCGGAATCGCTTCGCAACAAACTGTCCGAATTAAAAACTCGCGGCCCGCAGAAAGCGCCGACCAAGGTGCCCACCACCATCCGTTTCGATGCTGATGTATTGGCGGCGCTCAAGGCATCTGGCAAGGGCTGGCAAACGCGTGTGAACGAGGCCGTGCGCGAGTGGCTCAAGTCGCATTCGGCTGCGTGATTCAGGACACAGGGCCGGCGTCCCCCGCCGGGACGCAAGCCGGCCGTCAGTTGGCGTCGTAGTAGCCGGGCTTCGGTGACTCATTCATTTGCCGCGCAACATCGCCACGACCACATCACGCACCCGACATAATTTTTCGTCGTGCAATGCACCGACATGTGCCGCAAACAAGCTGTCATTGGCGGTGAACAGTTTTCCCGGCCTGGCGTAGCTGGTGCGTTGCAAGCTGCCGCGGCTAAACGCGCCATCGGTAAGTTCGATGGCCTCAGGGTCGGCAAAAGGGTTGCTGGTGATTTGGCAGAGTATCCAGTCACCACGTCCTGCATCTGCCAGTATCAATGCGGGGCGATGTTTTTGTGCGCTGAGATCAGAGAAAGGGAAGGGGACGACAATTACCTGACCGGCTGCAAATGCGCCCATGCCGCATCCTCCTCCGGTTTCATCCAGTCGTTGGCCAATGCACTTTGCGCCAACAAGGCCGTTTCATTTCCTTCATCCAGAAAAATGATGAGCGCTTGACGTGGAGCATCGACCCGCACCGGTTCGGTGTAGTGAACGTGTCCTTGCGGGTCAATGGTAGCTTTCACGGCTTGCATCATGGTGTGCTCCTGCTTCAAGTCTGGTTCGGAGTCTACCACTATCGTTGTTGGCATCATCGAAGCGACAATAGGCTATAACCACCTTGACGCGCGCCGGAGTGGCTCAAGTTGCATTCGGCTGCGTGATTCAGGACACAGGGCCGGCGTCCCCCGCCGGGACGCAAGCCGGCCGTCAGTTCGCGTCGTAGTAGTAGGGCTTGCCCGGTACCGTCGCGGCTGCGGCTTCTTTCATGACCTCAAGCGGCCGCGGCGGCTTGTCCCACCACAGGGCGCGCCCCTTTTGCTGTTCCAGCTTTTCCTCGGGATGCTTTTCCATCCATTCGCGCATGAACTTGGTGTGCTCGGATTCGTAGAGGGCCATGGGATTCCTTTCCAGTGTGGGTAGTCTAGTGTTTGTTATCAACGTAACGGGTGATGCGCACAACTTCGGGCACGCGCCGCAGACCGCGCAGGATGCGGGCGAGATGACCGCGGTCGGCGACCTGCAAGGTGAAGAACAGGGTGGTGGCTTCGCCGCTGTCGTCGTCCATGCTGATATTGACGATGTTGGATCCCGCTTCGGCGATCCCGGCGGCGAGCCGCGCCAGAACGCCGCGCGTGTTCTTCGCCACGACGCGGATGCTGGCTTCGAAGGTGCCGGTGATGCCCTGCTCCCATTCGACATCGACCCAGTTGCCGCGCTCGCTGCGCAGTTTGGCGATGGCCGTGCAGTCGTGGGTGTGCACCACCAGACCCTGACCCTTGCGGATGAGGCCGACGATGGGATCACCGGGTATCGGCCGGCAGCAGGTGCCGAGCTTGACGGCGACTCCTTCCGGACCGTGAATCAGTATC
>CAIZKA010000161.1 GCA_903933395.1 uncultured beta proteobacterium
AACCAGCCGGATGGCGGAGCCTGCCCGAACACTGCCAGTCCCGGCTCGCTCTACATCGAACGCCGGCTTGATGTATCGTTCTGATGAAGCCGACGCATCAAGAATGCCTTCAGTCGCCGTACCGTCAGCGCCGACTTTTGAGGGAGCCGCTTGCGTCAGGCACTGCGCAACCCGGGGGAGAGGGACCCCCCCCTTCGCCTGCTTCAAGCTATGCAATGTCGGGACTAGAATGAATAATGTAATGTCCGCCAACCCGCGAGCAAGGCCTTCCCAGCCATGAAGATCGCTGACCTGCTTCAATCCCTGTCCGACGCGCGGATTCAGTACGTCCTCATCGGCGGGTTGGCGGTGCAATTGCATGGGTTTCTGCGTGCCACCTTCGACATTGACCTGGTATTGGCGATGACCGACGAGAACCTTGCGCGGTTCATTGGCGTGGCGAGGGACTACGGTCTGGTTCCCGCGATCCCGGTGCCGATCGAGTCATTGGCCAACGCGAGCCAGATCGACCAATGGCATCGCGAAAAAGGCATGCTGGCGTTTTCGCTGAGGGAGACGAAAGCGGGCGGCGGCGTGGTCGATGTCATCGTGCGCCCGGAAGTTTCCTTCGAAAAGTTGATCGGCAACGCCGTCATGGGTGAGCTGTCTGGCCGCCGCATCCCCATAGCATCCATTGACGATTTGCTGACCATGAAGCACGCCGCCAATCGCCCCAAGGATCTGCTCGACATCGCGGCGCTGGAGAAGATAGTGCGCGGAGAGGATCCCAATGCCTGATCACGAACCGCGAACCGCGCCGTTGATAAGCGACGATCTGATACGCAGCCGCCTGGCGCAATCCGAGCAGATGCGCGATTTTTTCCTGCAGATGTGGGCGCAGAATCCAGCCTTGGCCAAACGCGCGGGGAAAAGGATTCAAGACCTCCTGCATCCGCTCGCTCGCCGTCCCGCCAGCACCGACTTTTGACCTCTTGGACTCATCAGTCGTATGAAATTCGAGCCTGGCCCCTTTCTCTACTCTCGTGATGAGCCTGCAAGCGATGCGAACGATAAAATCGTGGTCTGTCCCTTATTTTCTGTTCTTGAGCCGTGCGGACAGCAGAAACGCGCGATGAATATCTTTCCTGCCCGTATCAGAAAAATGTGGTCTGTCCCTGTTTTTCTCGTCGAGTCGCGATGAGGCTCGACCGCAACCGACTGCTCGGGCTATTGCTTGCGCTGCTATGCGCGGCGTGGCTCGCGCCGGTTCCCGCGCAGGCGCAAATTGCTTTCCGCAGCGCGACATCCGCAATCGGCCCCGCAACCGGCACCATCGCTTTTCGCGCTGCCACCTCGGCGGCGGGCGGCAACATCACTTTCCGCGCCGCGGCGACCTCCGGCACGCCGACCACGCTCTCGCCGGTGTTTCGCCAGGTCGCGTCGGCCACCGCCGCGAGCGGCGTGCTCACGCTCGCCATCAACCTGCCGGCGGGAACGCTGCAGAACGACGTCATGATCGCGGCGATTGCGGTGCGCCCCAGCAGCGCGACCATCACCGCACCGGCCGGGTGGGCGCTGGTGCGGCGCACCGACAACCCCGGTCCGACCGACAGCAACAGCCTCGCCGTCTACTATCGGGTTGCGGGCGGCAACGAGCCCTTGAACTACGCCTGGACCTTCTCCGCCTCGACCGGTGCGGCGGGCGGCATCCAGGCCTTCTCCAGCGTTGACACGACAAATCCGATCGACGTCGAGAACGGCCAGACCACGCCTTCAGCCAACACGCACGCGACGCCGAGCGTAACCACCACAGTGGCGAACACCATGTTGGTTACGTCGCACACCTTTTCATCGTCGCGCACTTGGACTCCTCCGGGCGGAATGACCGAATCCTTCGATGTCAGGAGCGTTGCCGGCAACAATAATGCAGGCCAGTCCATGGAAGGCAACCGCCAGGTGCAGGCCGC
>CAIZKA010000162.1 GCA_903933395.1 uncultured beta proteobacterium
ACCCAGTTGGCCGCGCTGTTCCTGCTGGCGGTGACGCTGGCCAAGCAGAGCGGGCGCCTGACGCCAGAGCATGAAGCGGGGCATCTGAAGGCCCTGCGCCATCTGCCGGTCGCCGTGCAGAAAGTGCTGGGCCTCGAGCCGGAGATCAAAGCGTGGGCCGCGCGTTTCGCCGACAAGCATCACGCGCTCTTCCTCGGTCGCGGTCACCACTATCCGATTGCGCTCGAAGGCGCGTTGAAGCTCAAGGAAATTTCCTACATCCATGCCGAGGGCTACCCCGCCGGTGAACTCAAGCACGGTCCATTGGCGCTGGTCGACCAGGACATGCCAGTGATCAGCATCGCGCCCAACGATGCCTTGCTGGAAAAGCTCAAGTCCAACCTGAAGGAAGTCGCCGCGCGCGGCGGAGAGCTTTACGTCTTCGCCGATGCCGATTCCGCGGTGGATGAAGAGGACGGCGTCCATGTGTTGCGCCTGCCCGAGCACTATGGCCTGCTGTCGCCGGTGCTGCATGTTATCGCGCTGCAACTGTTGTCCTATCACGCGGCGTTGGTGAAAGGCACCGACGTGGATAAGCCGAGGAATCTGGCGAAGTCGGTTACGGTCGAATAGCCGGCTTTAGCATGGAACACACCGAGTCCATGCGCATCCTCTCCGTCATCCCACCGATGACGCAGCTCAATACGCCCTATCCGTCGACGGCCTATCTGACCGGTTTCCTGCGTTCGCGAGGTATTGCGGCTGTGCAGGAGGATCTTGCCCTGGCTCTTGTCCTGCGGCTGTTTTCGCGCGACGGGTTGCTGGCAGTGCGCCGCTGCATCGCAGCCTTGCCAATGCAGCAACGCACGCGGCGGGTGCAGGCCTTCGATCGGGTCTTCGATCGCTATCTGGCGACGATCGAAGCGGCCGTGGCTTTCCTGCAGGGGCGCGACCCGTCGATCGGGCATCGCATCGGCGGCCGCAACTTTCTTCCCGAAGGGCCACGCTTCGAGCCACTCGACGCCTATGTCGATCCTGATGGCGGCGATCCGCTGGCCTGGGCATTCGGCGCACTCGGGGTGCAGGATCGCGCCCGGCACTTTGCCACCCTGTACCTTAACGATGTCGCCGACGTACTGCGCGACGCGGTCGATCCGCGCTTTGAGTTCGTGCGCTATGCGGAGTCGCTGGCACAAAGCCAGGCCTCGTTCGACCCGCTCGCCAAGGCTTTGGCGGCACCGCCCAATCTGGTCGACAGCATCCTGCACGAGTTGACGCTGGCAGCCGTGAAGCGGCATGCGCCTGCCGTAGTACTGGTGTCGGCGCCCTTCCCCGGCAACGTGTATGGCGCGTTTCGCATCGCGCAGGCGATCAAGGCGCACGACCCGTCGATCATCACGGTTCTTGGCGGCGGCTTCGTCAATACCGAACTGCGCGAACTCAGCGAGCCGAGGGTGTTCGACTATTTCGACTACGTCACCCTCGACGATGGCGAACGCCCGCTGCTGGCCCTGCTCGAACATCTCCTAGGCAAACGGCCGCAGGACAGGCTGGTGCGCACGTTCGTCCGCGCGGCAGAAGGCGTGCGATACATCGATGCCGGCGAACCGGACATAGCTTTCGCCGACGCAGGAACGCCGACCTGGGATGGCCTGCCGCTCGACCGCTACCTGTCGCTGCTGGACATGCTCAATCCCATGCATCGCCTGTGGTCCGACGCGCGCTGGAACAAGCTGACCGTGGCCCACGGCTGCTACTGGAAGAAGTGCAGCTTCTGCGATGTCTCGCTGGATTACATCTCGCGTTACGAGGCGGTTGCCGCGACGACGCTGGTCGACCGCATCGAGACCATCATCGGCGAGACCGGTCAGACAGGATTCCATTTCGTCGACGAGGCGGCCCCGCCCAAGGCCCTGAAGGCGCTTGCAGCAGAATTGCGGAAGCGTCAGCGGGAAATCTCATGGTGGGGGAACATCCGCTTCGAGAAGTCCTTCACTCCGGACCTGTGCGCCGAGCTTGCCGACAGCGGCTGCATCGCCGTCTCCGGCGGGTTGGAGGTGGCGTCAGACCGCTTGCTGAAACTCATGCAGAAAGGCGTGTCGGTCGAACAGGTGGCGCGAGTCACGCATGCCTTCACCGACGCCGGCATCCTGGTGCATGCCTATCTGATGTACGGCTTCCCGACGCAGACCGTGCAGGACACCGTCGACGCGCTGGAGTATGTGCGGCAACTGTTCGCGGCGGGTTGCATCCAGTCCGGCTTCTTCCAT
>CAIZKA010000163.1 GCA_903933395.1 uncultured beta proteobacterium
CCACGCGGCATCGGGTTGCGCAGTCGCCACCGGCATGCCTTCGGCCACAGCGAGAGCGACGATGTCGGTCAGGTAGTACTCGCCCTGGGCGTTACGGTTGCCCAGCGTTGGCAGCCAGCGCGCCAGCGCCGCAGTCGGCGCAACGAGGATGCCGGTGTTGATTTCGCCGATGGCCCGCTCGGCGTCGTCGGCGTCCTTCTCCTCGACGATGCGGGTGACCTTGCCGCCGACTCGAACGATGCGGCCGTAGCCGCGGGGATTGTCCAGATGCGCGGTGAGCAGCGCCAGTTTGTCGCTACCGGCGGCATCGATCAGGCGCCGCAAGGTTGAGGTGCGGGTCAGGGGCACGTCACCGTAAAGCACCAGTGTTGAAGACTCGGTCGGCGCGGACGCTGCGGCGGCGGGCATGGCCTGCAGCACCGCATGGCCGGTCCCGAGCTGCGGTTCCTGCTTCGCCCAGGCCAGATCGGGTGCATCGAGTGCTTCGCGCACCCGTTCGCCGCCATGGCCATACACCACGCAGATTTTTTTCGCGCCGAGATCGCGTGCGCTGTCTATGACGTGCGCCAGCAATGGCTTCCCCGCCAGCGGATGCAGGACCTTGGGCAGGTCGGAATGCATCCGTTTGCCCTGCCCGGCGGCGAGGATGACGACGTTCAAGGCCGGCTCACCTGGGCAAGGTAGACGAACCCATCAGGAACTGATCGACGGTACGCGCGCACTGGCGGCCTTCGCGAATCGCCCAGACCACCAGCGACTGCCCGCGCCGCATGTCGCCGGCGGCGAACACGCCGGGCACGCTGGTGCTGTAGGACTGTTCGCCTTCGGTGGCCGCGCGGGCATTGCCGCGACCATCCTTTTCGACGCCGAAGGCATCGAGCACACCGCCGACCGGACTGAGGAAGCCCATGGCGAGGAAAACGAAGTCGGCGGAAATTTCAAATTCCGAGCCCGGCACTTCGCTCATTTTCCCGCCGGCCCACTCGAGGCGTACCGCCTTGATGGCCTTGAGACGCCCGTTTTCACCGATGAATTCCTTGGTGCCTATGGACCAGTCGCGTCCGCAACCTTCATCGTGGGAGGAGGAAGTGCGCATGCGCAGCGGCCAGTAGGGCCAGGTCAGCGCGCCGTTCTCCTGCTCGGGCGGGCGCGGCAACAGTTCGATCTGGGTGATGCTGGCCGCACCATGGCGATTCGAGGTGCCGACGCAATCCGAGCCGGTATCGCCGCCACCGATGACGACGACATGCTTGCCCTTGACGTTGATCGGGTTCTTGCTGCCACCCGAAACTTCCTTGTTCTGCGGAATGAGGAACTCCAGCGCGAAATGCACGCCGGCGAGGTCGCGGCCCGGAACCGGCAGGTCGCGCGGATTTTCCGCGCCGCCGGCGAGCACCACGGCGTCGAAATCCTTCTTGAGCTGGGCGGGGCTGACGGTCTTCTTCGCGTCGTTGACGATGCCCTTGGGCAGCCCCGCGGCGGTGACCATGGTGCTGGTGACGAACTTGACGCCCTCCGCCTTCATCTGTGCCATGCGCCAGTCGATCAGGCGCTTGTCGAGCTTGAAGTCGGGAATGCCGTAACGCAGCAGGCCGCCGATGCGGTCGTTCTTTTCGAACACCGTCACGGCGTGACCGGCGCGCGCGAGTTGCTGGGCGGCGGCCATTCCGGCCGGGCCGGAGCCGACGATGGCGATTTTCTTGCCGGTATTCTTCGTCGCCGGTTGCGGCAGCACCCAGCCGCTCTCGCCGGCCTTGTCGATGATGGCGCGCTCGATGGACTTGATGCCGACCGGCGTCTGCGGGATGTTCAGCGTACAAGCCGCCTCGCAGGGTGCGGGGCAGATGCGGCTGGTGAACTCGGGAAAGTTGTTGGTCGAATGAAGGGTCTCGATGGCCTCGCGCCAGCGACCTTTGTAGACCAGGTCGTTCCAGTCCGGAATCAGGTTGTTGACCGGACAGCCGTTGTTGCAGAAGGGAATGCCGCAATCCATGCAGCGCGCGCCCTGGGTCTTTGCCTGATCGTCGTTCAGATGCGGGATGAATTCGCGATAGTGATGAACGCGCGTCGCCGCCTTTTCGTAGCTCTCGGAGATGCGCTGAAACTCGAGGAATCCGGTGGGCTTGCCCATTACGCTGCCTCCGCAGGGCCGCCCCAAGGGGGCAGCAAGTCATTGCACGGAAGTCGGCGCGCGCAGCGCGGCGACTGAATCACTGTCACCCCCTTGCCTGGCAAGGGGGTTGGGGGGAATGCCCTGGTCACGCTGCTTCCTTCAGTTGCGTTGCCGCGAGCTCTTTCAGGGCGCGACGGTATTCATTCGGGAAGACCTTGACGAACTTGCCGCGGGCCTTGGCCCAGTCGGCCAGCAGCGCCTTGGCGCGCGCGCTGCCGCTCAGGCGGGCGTGCTGCTCGATCATCTGCCTGAGTTGCGCCTCGTCGGTCTGGTTGCGGTGACGCAGCCCGTCGTCCGCCTGTTCGGCCTCGGGCAGCACCTTGTCGAGGGCGACCATGGCCAGGTTGCAACGTTTGGCGAACATGCCGTCTTCGTCATACACGTAAGCGATGCCGCCCGACATGCCGGCAGCGAAATTGCGCCCGGTGAGGCCGAGCACGGCGACCGTGCCGCCGGTCATGTATTCGCAGCCGTGATCGCCGGTGCCTTCGACCACCGCCGTGGCGCCCGAATTGCGCACGCAGAAGCGCTCACCGGCAACGCCGCGGAAGAACACGGCACCGTCGGTGGCGCCGTAAAGCACGGTGTTGCCGACGATGATGTTCTCGTTCGGTACGCCGCGGAAGGCCGCGGGCGGGCGGACGATGATGCGGCCGCCGGACAGGCCCTTGCCGACGTAGTCGTTGGCCTCGCCGGTGAGGTCGAGCGTGATGCCGCGCGCGAGGAAGGCGCCGAAACTCTGTCCCGCCGTGCCGGCGAGTTTGATCGTGATGGTGTCGTCGGCGAGCCCGGCGTGGCCGTAACGCTTGGCGATCTGGTGCGACAGCAGCGTGCCCACGGTGCGGTTCTGGTTGCGGATCGACGATTCGATCACCAGCTTTTCGCCGCGTTCGAGGGCCGGTGCCGCTTTGGCGATCAGGCCGTGGTCGAGCGCCCGGCTCAAACCGTGATCCTGGCTTTCGCTATGCCGGCGCGCAACGCCCGCCACTTCGGGGCGCCGGTAGAAAATGCGCGAGAAATCCAGGCCGCGGGCCTTCCAGTGGTCGACGCCCTTCTTCATGTCGAGCAGGTCGGAGCGCCCGATCAGGTCGTCAAACCTGCGGATGCCCAGTTGGGCCATCAGCTCGCGCACTTCCTCGGCAACAAAGAAGAAATAATTGACGACATGCTCGGGCTGGCCCGAGAAGCGTGCGCGCAGCACCGGATCCTGAGTCGCGACGCCGACCGGGCAGGTATTCAGGTGGCATTTGCGCATCATGATGCAGCCTTCAACCACCAGCGGCGCGGTCGCGAAGCCGAACTCGTCGGCACCGAGCAGGGCGCCGATCAGCACGTCGCGGCCTGTCTTCATCTGGCCGTCGGCCTGGACCCGGACGCGACCACGCAGGCGGTTCAGCACGAGGGTCTGCTGCGTTTCCGCCAGACCCAGTTCCCAGGGCGTGCCGGCATGCTTGATCGACGAGATCGGCGACGCGCCGGTACCGCCGTCATGGCCGGCGATCACGACGTGATCAGCCTTGGCCTTGACCACGCCGGCAGCAACGGTGCCGACGCCGATTTCCGAGACCAGCTTGACCGACACACTACCGTCCGGATTCGAGTTCTTCAGGTCGTGGATCAGCTGCGCCAGATCTTCGATCGAATAAATGTCGTGATGCGGCGGCGGCGAAATCAGTTGCACGCCGGGCACCGAGTGACGCAGGAAGCCGATGTACTCGGAGACCTTGTGGCCGGGCAACTGGCCGCCTTCTCCGGGCTTGGCACCCTGCGCCATCTTGATCTGCAACTGATCGGCATTGGCCAGGTACTCGGCCGTGACGCCGAAACGGCCGGAGGCCACCTGCTTGATCGCCGAGCGCAGGCTGTCGCCGGCCTTGAGCGGGATGTCGCGCGCGATGCGGCTCTTGCCGATCACGGCGGCCAGCGTTGTGGCAGCGGTCACCGGCTTGTAACGCATGCGGTCTTCGCCGCCCTCGCCGGTATTCGACTTGCCACCCATGCGGTTCATGGCGATCGCCAGCGTGGTGTGGGCTTCGGTCGAGATGCTGCCCAGCGACATGGCGCCGGTGGCGAAGCGTTTGACGATGTCCTTCGCCGACTCGACCTCGCCGAGGGGAACCGCCGGACCGGCCGGCTTGATCTCGAACAGGCCGCGCAGGGTCATGTGGCGACGGGTCTGATCGTTGATCAGCTTGGCGTATTCCTTGTAGGTTTCGGTCTTGCCCGAGCGCGTCGCGTGCTGCAGCTTGGCGATCACGTCAGGAGTCCACATGTGCTCTTCGCCGCGCACGCGGAAGGCGTACTCGCCGCCGCAGTCGAGCATGCCGGCCAGCACCGGGTTGTCGCTCCAGGCGTCGGCGTGGGTGCGCAGCGCCTCCTCGGCGACTTCCTTGAGGCCGATGCCTTCGACTTTGGTTGGCGTACCGGTAAAGTAGCGACCAACGAGGTCGGACGACAGACCGACCGCTTCGAAGATCTGCGCGCCGCAGTAGGACTGGTAGGTGGAGATGCCCATCTTCGACATCACCTTCATCAGGCCCTTGTTGATGGCCTTGATGTAGTTCTTCTGCGCATCGTAGGCGGTGATCTTGTTCGGCAGCTGCGGCGCGATCGCGGCGATGCTGTCGAAGGCCAGCCAGGGATGGATCGCCTGTGCGCCGTAGCCTGCCAGCGTGGCGAAATGATGCACCTCTCGCGCTGCGCCGGTTTCGACCACCAGGCCGCAGGACGTGCGCAGCCCGATCTTTACCAGGTGCTGGTGCACGGCGGAACAGGCCAACAGGGAGGGAATCGGGGCGCGTTCGTGATCGACGCTGCGATCGGAAAGAATGACCACGTTGTAGCCGGCGGTGACCGCTTGCTCGGCGCGCATGCAAACCTGATACAGGGATCGGCCGAGACCGGCCGATCCCTGCGCCGCAGGGGTCGTGATGTCCACAGTGACGGAGCGGAAAGTGCCCTTGGTCAACGTGTCGATCTGCTTCAACTTGGCCATGTCGGCCGGCGAAAGCACCGGCTGATGGACTTCCAGGCGCGGCGTCGGCTCGGTCTCGTCGACACCCAGCAGGTTGGGATTGGGGCTGACCAGCGAGATCAGCGACATGACGATTTCTTCGCGGATCGGATCGATCGGCGGGTTCGTAACCTGCGCGAACAGTTGCTTGAAATAGTTGAACAGCGGCTTGGAGCGGTCGGAGAGCACCGGCAGGGGGCTGTCGTTGCCCATCGCGCCCGTGGCTTCTTCGCCCTGCACAGCCATCGGCTCGAGAATGAACTTGAAGTCTTCCTGGGTGTAACCGAAGGCCTGCTGAACTTTCAGCAAGGGGCCCTTGGGGGTTTCCTGGGCCTTAACCGCGGGAAGGTCGTCGACGAAATAGCGCGAGCGCTCGATCCACTTGCGATACGGCTTCGCAGTAGACATGGTGCGCTTGAGTTCGGCGTCGTCGATGATGCGGCCCTGCTCGAGGTCGATGAGGAACATCTTGCCCGGCTGCAGGCGCCACTTCTTGATGATGCGCTCCTGCGCAATCGGCAGCACCCCGATTTCCGAGGACATCACCACCAGGTCGTCGTCGGTAATGAGATAACGCGCCGGACGCAGGCCGTTGCGGTCCAGCGTGGCGCCGATCTGGCGTCCGTCGGTGAAAGCCACCGCCGCTGGTCCGTCCCACGGCTCCATCAACGCCATGTGGTACTCATAGAAAGCGCGGCGCTCTTCGTCCATCAGCGGGTTGCCGGCCCAGGCTTCTGGGATCAGCATCATCATGGCATGGGCCAGGCTGTAGCCGCCCATCACCAGCAATTCCAGAGCATTGTCGAAAGACGCCGAATCCGACTGGCCGTCGTAGATCAGCGGCCAGACCTTTTCGAGGTCTTCGCCCAGCACCGGCGAGGAAATGCCGTGTTCGCGCGCGCGCATCCAGTTAACGTTGCCGCGCAGGGCATTGATCTCGCCGTTGTGCGCAATCATGCGGAAAGGATGCGCCAGATCCCAGGTCGGGAAGGTATTGGTGGAGAAACGCTGGTGAGCCAGAGCGAGCGCTGAAACCGCACGCTTGTCCTGCAAATCCAGATAGTAAGTGCCCACCTGATTGGCGAGCAGCATGCCCTTGTACACAACAGTGCGACAGGACATCGACGGCACGTAGAACATCTTGCCGTCGGGCAGCTTGAGCGCCTGGATGCTGTGGCCGATGGCCTTGCGCAGGATGTAGAGCTTGCGTTCCAGCGCGTCCGTATCGCTGATGCCCGGGCCGGGCGCGATAAAGACCTGGCGCACCACCGGCTCGATGTCCTTGGCCGCCTGCGCGAGATTGGTGTTGTCCACCGGCACGTCACGCCAGCCAAGCAGGACCTGCCCTTCATAACGGATGGCGCGCTCGATCACCGCCTCGCAGGAGCGCCGGCTGGCGTCGCCGCGCGGCAGGAAAACCATGCCCACTCCGTATTCGCCGGGAGGCGGCAGGGTGACGCCCTGTTTTGCCATTTCCTCGCGCAGAAACTGGTCGGGAATCTGGATCAGGATGCCGGCGCCGTCGCCGAGCAGCGGGTCGTAACCCGTCGCACCGCGGTGTTCGAGGTTTTCCAGAATCAGCAGCCCCTGCTCGATGATGGCGTGGCTCTTCTGGTTCTTGATATGGGCGACGAAACCTACGCCACAGGCGTCGTGCTCGTTGGCCGGGTCGTAAAGACCCTGGCGCTGGGGGAGGACCATCGTGTCTTTCCTCGGAAATACGACCGGCAAAAAAGCCGGGGTGATGACACTCCCCGGCCTTGGATGTTCCGCGATACGCGGCAAACGGTCCAAATATACCGCCAAAAGCGACTGATTTCAATACGCTGCAATGCAGCAAACGACGGTCACAATTCGCCGACGGAGAACAGGCGGCGGTGCTCCTTCATCGAATAGCGGTCGGTCATGCCGGCGATGTAGTCCGCTGTGGCGCGCGCGATGTTCTCTGCGGCGGCCATTTCCTGGTATTGGGGCGGCAGCAGGCGCGGATCGGCAACGAAGGCACTGAACAAATCGCTGATGATGCGGCGCGCTTTCGCCGTCATGCGCAACACCTGATAGTGCTGGTACAGGTGGTCGCGCAGAAAAGCCTTGAGCGAGCGATTTTCGGCCTTCATCGTGTCGGTGAAGGCGATCAGCGGCGGCGCGGCATGGATATCTGCCAGCGTGGCCGGCGCCGCAGCAGTAATTCGCTGCGCCGACTCGGCGAGCAAATCGGTGACCTGAGCATCGATCATGCGCCGTATGGTTTCGTGTACCCGGCGCCGGCCGGGCATGTGCGGAAATGCGGCATCAGCCTCCGCCGCGTGGCGGGCGAAGAGAGTTACGCCTTCGAGTTGCTCCAGGGTCAGCAGCCCGGAGCGCAGGCCATCGTCGACATCATGATTGTTGTAGGCGATCTCGTCGGCAAGATTGCAGATCTGGGCCTCGAGCGAAGGTCGCCGGCCTTCCAGAAAGCGCTGCCCGAGTTCGCCCAGTTCGCGGGCCCGGGCCGGCGAACAATGCTTGAGGATGCCCTCGCGCGTCTCGAACATCAGGTTGAGGCCGTCGAAAGCCCCATAGCGCTCTTCCAGCCGATCGACGATGCGCAGGCTTTGCAGGTTGTGTTCGAAACCGCCATTGCTTTGCATGCACTCGTTCAAGGCGTCCTGGCCGGCATGGCCGAAGGGGGTATGGCCGAGGTCGTGTGCCAGCGCAATGGCCTCCGTCAGGTCGTC
>CAIZKA010000164.1 GCA_903933395.1 uncultured beta proteobacterium
CGCTGCATTCCCGCCGTTGCTTCGTTAGCCTTAAGCTCCTCCGCGTTCTGTGGGCGCTTTCGATCTCAGTTTTGCCCGCCTTTGCCGCGCGAGTGAACGTCAGCAGCCCATCGCTTCGCCGCGGCTGCATTCTTCGAGCAGGTAGGCAATCGAGCGGTAGGGCCGGCCGGTTTCGGCGGTGAGGCCGATCTCGCAGGTGCGGTTGGTGGACACCCCTTCACAGCAACTCGCCGGCAGGGCCTCGTGCACCTTGCGCAAGGCGTGGGCATTGAGCTCGGGCACGACGAAGCCGCGGTCGCCGGCAAAGCCGCAGCAGGTGACGCCGGCCGGTTCGACGATTTCATCGACGCAGGCGGCGATCAGCTTGCGCAGCTTCTGGTCGGAGGCGGCGCGGCGCACGCTGCAGTTGATGTGCAGCGCAATCGGACCGGCCTTGCGCGTCAGCCTCAGGCGCGGCAGCAGCGCATCGTGGGCGAACTCGTGGAAATCCAGTAGCGTCAGGCGGCCGGCGAGGTGCTTCTGCATGCGCACCGAGCAGGTGCTGGCGTCCATGATGATCGGGTAATAGCCGCCCTTGCCGTCGTCGGCGGCCTTCATCAGCGCGGCGGTGACGGCCTCGGCCATCTGCTCCGCTTCCTCGGCCATGCCCTTGCTGGCGAGCATCTGGCCGCAGCAGAGCTTGTCGAAGCCTTCCGGCAGGCGCGGCGCGTAGCCGGCACGCTCCAGCAGTTCCATGATGACTTCCGGCAACGTGGCTTCGTCGGCCGTGTTGGCGCCGAAGATGCGCCCGCCGCAGGCCGGGAAATAAATTACCGTATCGCCAGCGCCGTCCCGGGGGATACCGCTTCGCATAACTTTTTGTGCCGGCAGCTTGCCGGCCAGCGGCATGCCGCGCTTCCACGCACCGCGCGAGAGGCGGCCGACCAGGTCGTCGCCGACCACGGCGGAAACCGCGTGGCCGATGGCCAGGCCGACGCGTGACGCGGTTGCCACCTTGCCGAAATTGTTCACCGTCCATTCGCCGGCCTTCTGCGAGGCCGCGCCGATGCCGCGACCGCGCAGCCGCCGCGTCAGTTCGCCGGTATCGATGCCGACCGGGCAGGCCGTCGAACACAGGCCGCAGCCGGCGCAGGTATCGAGCCCGTAGTAGGCGAAGTCGCGGCCGACGTCGCCGGCATCCTCGCCGGCCGTGGCGCGGCGCGACAGCTCGCGCCAGCTGACGATGCGCTGGCGCGGGCTCAGCGTCAGGCGGTGCGAAGGGCACAGCGGCTCGCAAAAGCCGCACTCGATGCAGCGGTCGACGATGTCCTCGGCCGCCGGCATCGGCTTCAGGTGCTTGAGGTGGGCCTGCGGGTCGTCGTTGAGGACCACGCCGGGATTGAGCAGGTTCTCGGGATCGAACAGCCGCTTGATGCGGCGCATCAGGTCGGTGGCCTGCCGCCCCCATTCCATTTCGACGAAGGGCGCCATGTTGCGCCCGGTGCCGTGCTCGGCCTTGAGCGAGCCGTCGTACTTGCCGACCACCAGCTCGCAGATGTCGTCCATGAAGCGCGAGTAGCGCTCGATTTCGGCGGCGTCGCCGAAATCCTGGGTGAACACGAAGTGCAGGTTGCCTTCCAGCGCGTGGCCGAAAATGATGGCTTCCGTGTAGCCGTGCTTGCGCAACAGCGCCTGAAGGTCGAGCGTGGCCGCCGCCAGCGACTCGATGGGGAAGGCGACGTCCTCGATGATGACGGTGGTGCCGGTGCGGCGCATGGCGCCCACCGAAGGGAAGGTGCCCTTGCGCACCTTCCAGTACATCTCGCAGGTGGCCGGGTCGGTCGAGAACGCCGGCACCTCGACGGTAATGATGCCGGACAAGGCGCCCAGCGCCGCGTCCATGCGCTGCTGCAGCAAGTCGGCGTTGGCGGCACGGACCTCGATCAGCAGGGCGGCGGCATCGTTGCCCAGGCTGCGCATCACGGGCGGCAGGCCGGGCTTGTCCTGCACCGAGCGCAGCGCCGGGCGGTCGAGCAGTTCGACGGCGGACACCGGCTCGGGCTTGAGGCGGATCACCGCCTGGCAGGCCGACTCGATGTCGGGGAAGAACACCAGGGCGCTGGCCTTGCAGGGATCTTCGACCACCGTGCGGTAGGTGATGCGCGAAATGAAGCCCAGCGTGCCTTCGGACCCGATCATCAGGTGGGCCAGGATGTCGATCGGGTCTTCGTAGTCGACCAGTGCGTTGAGGCTGTAGCCGGTGGTGTTCTTGATCTTGAACTTGTGGCGGATGCGCGCGGCCAGCGCCTCGTCGGCGCGCGTCGCGGCGCCGAGTTGGGCCAGTTCGCCGACCAGCGCGGCATGGCTTTGGCGGAAGGCGGCGACGCTGAAAGAGTCTTCAGTGTCGAGCACGGACCCGTCGGCGAGGATCACGCGCATTCCGGCCAGCGTGCGGTAGCTGTTCTGCGCCGTGCCGCAGCACATGCCGGAAGCATTGTTGGCGGCGATGCCGCCGATCTTGCAGGCATTGATCGAGGCCGGGTCGGGGCCGATCTTGCGTCCGTGCGGCGCCAGGCGGTAGTTCACCTCGCCGCCGATGATGCCGGGGCCGAGGCGCACCGTGGCGGCGTCGGCGGCAATCTCGCAGGTGGCGAAGCCTTCGCCGATCAGCGCCAGCACGCCGTCGGTGACGGCCTGGCCCGAGAGGCTGGTGCCGGCGGCGCGGAAGGTCACCGGCCGGCGGTGGGCGTGTGCCGCCCGCAGCAGGGCCTGCACCTCTTCCTCGGACTCGACCACGGCGACGACTTCCGGCGTCATGCGGTAGAAGCTGGCATCGGTGCCGTAGGCCAGGCGTCGCAGCTGGTCGGTGATGACCTGCCGCTCGGGCAGGATGCGGGCGAGGGCTTCGATCAGCGGGCTCACGGCTTTCTCTCCTTGATCAGGTCGCGCAGGCGTTTTGGCGCCGGCACCAGCGGCGTGCGGCTGCGCGTCCACGCCCCCTGGTCGATCGGCGACAGGGCGCGGCCGCGGCTCATGAACCACGAGGTGATGCGGTACATCCGCAAGCGGCTGTAGATCATTGCCCAGCCGCGCCAGATCGCGCTGACCAGCGTGGTGCGCGCCGCGCCGCTGCCGCGCAGGGTGGCCTCTGCACTGTCGGGTCGGGCCTGGGCTTCATTGCGCAGGCGGACCAGCAGGTCGGTGATCGGAATGCGCACGGGGCACACCTCGGAACAGGCGCCGCATAGCGTCGAGGCGAACGAAAGCGGATAGGTCGCCTCGAGGCCCCGCATGTGCGGCGAAATGATGGCGCCGATCGGCCCGGGATAGGTGGTGCCGTAGGCATGGCCGCCGATGCGCGCATACACCGGACAATGGTTCATGCAGGCGCCGCAGCGGATGCATTGCAGCGTGGTGCGCAGTTGCAGGTCGCCGTAGGCCTGGGTGCGGCCGTTGTCGACCAGGATCAGGTGCACTTCCTCGGGACCGTCGAGCTCGCCGGGCTTCCGCGGGCCGCTGATCAGGTTGAGGTAGGTAGTGACGGGCTGCCCCGTGGCCGAACGCGGCAGCAGGCTGTTGAGCGGGGGCACGTGTTCGAGTTTGGCGACGACCTTCTCGATGCCGGTGATGGCGATATGCACCCTGGGAACGGTGGTGCACATGCGGCCATTGCCTTCGTTCTCGACCAGGAACAGCGTGCCGGTTTCGGCGACGGCAAAATTGACGCCGGACAGGCCGATGCCGGCTTCGGCGAAGCGGCGGCGCAGGACCTGGCGGCCGATCTGGATCAGGGTATCGACATCCTCGCTGTAGGCAACGCCGGGAATTTTCTCGGCGAACAGCGCGGCGATCTGCTGCTTGGTCTTGTGGATCGCCGGCATGATGATGTGCGAGGGCGCTTCGCCGGCCAGCTGGACGATGTACTCGCCCATGTCGGTTTCCAGCGTTTCGAGGCCGGCAGCCTCCATCGCGTGGTTGAAGCCGACCTCCTCGCTGACCATCGACTTGCCCTTGGCCACCAGGCGCGCATCGACGCGGCGCGCGATGTCCAGCGCGACGGCGTTGGCCTCGTCCGCGTTTTCCGCCCAGTGCACCTGGACGCCGTTGGCGGTGAGCTTCTTCTCGAGTTCTTCGAGCAGGTCGGGGAGATTGGCCAGCGCGTGGCGACGGATGGCTTCGCCGAGGTCGCGCAGCGTGGTCAGTTCGTCCTTGTCGCCGAACTGGGCGCGGCGCTTCATCTGCAGGAAGTCCATCGCGCCGCGAAAGTTCTTGCGCTGTCCCGGGTCGTTCAGCGCCGCCAGACTGCGCGCCTTGAAGTCCCTAGAGGCGTGGATCTGTATCGGCTGGCTCATGATAGGCCTCCGTCGGCGTGGCAGAGCAGGACGATCACTTCGCGCGGCCCGTGGGCGCCGTAGGCCAGCGTCTGCTGGATGTCGGCGGTCTTCGACGGCCCGGAGATGACCAGGGCATTGGTCGGCAGGCCTTCGGCCCAGCGCTCTGAGCGCATCGCCGCGAGCAGGTTGGCGTGTATCCGGGTGGTATCGAGCAGCACGAAATGGATCGGCGGCACCAGCGACATCAGCCGCGGTTCGGCGGCGTCGGGCCAGAGGATCAGGCTGCCGGTGTCGGCGATGGCGCTGCGCGCGCCGGTGATGGCCGCGTCGACGCCGTCGAACAGCTGGTCGCGCCATTCCTCGACCGGACGCACATAGGGCAAGAGTTCAACTGCCGCCGGATTTGCCGACACATGCGCGGCGAGTTGCGCGCCGTGGACCGTGTGCGGCCCGTAGAGCAGGGTGCGCACAGACTTTTCGGCGGCAAGCCGCGCCAGCAG
>CAIZKA010000165.1 GCA_903933395.1 uncultured beta proteobacterium
CCACCAGTTGAGCATGAAATCCGAAAAACCGATCAGGATGCGCGTCATCAAAGGCAACTCGGCGCCGAAGCCCTTGAACACCTTGGCGAAGGCCGGAATCACGAAGATATTGACGATGACGATGGCGACGCCCATCGCGGCGACGACGAACGAGGGATAGCGCAGTGCCGACTTCACCTGGTCTTTCATGAAGCGCTCGAACGCCAGGTGATCGAAGAGACGGATGAAGACTTCCTCGAGCCGGCCCGTCATTTCGCCGACGCGCACCATGGACAGATAGAAAGGCGAGAAAGCCTCGGGGTGGCGGGCCAACGACAATGACAGTTCGCGGCCGGAATCGAGACTGTCGCGCACATCCTGCAGGACATCCCGCATCGCCGGATTGGTGCTGGATTCCTGCAAACCTGCCAGCGCGCGCATGATGGGCACGCCGGCGCGCAACAGGGTATGAATCTGCCGCGAGAACAGCAGCACATCCATGTGCTCGACTTTCTGCTTGAACAATTGGATGTTGATCCCGGCGCCGCTATCCGCCCTGCCGGCAGAGGCTTCGGTCGGCTTGATCTCCATCGGCGTCACACCGTTGCCGAAAAGCAGGTCAGCTACTGCCCCGGCAGTCGCGCCTTCCATGATGCCCTGCACGATTTCTCCGGTACCGTTGCGGCCGCGATAGCTGAAGTTGGGCATCTCGTCCCTATTCGTCGAGCTGCGTACTGATGCGCATGGCTTCCGCGACGGTGGTGCGGCCACTGGCCACAAGGCGCACGGCGTCGCGGCGCAAGGTGTTGCCGGCCATCTGTTCCCTGCCGATCTGCATGAACTCGTTGGGATCGCCGCGATTCACGGCCTCGACCAGCGCGTTGTTCATGTCGAGAAGCTCATAGACCGCCTGGCGACCCTGATATCCCGTGTTGGCGCAGTGACTGCAACCCGTGCCATGCAGGTACTCGATGCCGTCCACCCGGTCGCCGAGTTCCGCCTTGAGCCACAAATGTTCATTAGGCATTGGAGTGTAAGGAATCGAGCAGTTCTCGCAGGTGACGCGCACCAGGCGCTGCGCCAGCACCATCTGGATCGAGAGCGCCACCATGTAGCGCGGTACGCCCATGTCGAGCAGACGAATCGGCGTCGATAGGGCATCGTTGGTGTGCAGGGTTGACAGTACGAGGTGGCCAGTCATGGCGGCGCGCATGCCGATTTCCGCGGTTTCCTGGTCGCGCATTTCGCCCAGCAAAATGATGTCCGGATCCTGCCGCAGCGCGGTGCGCAGCACGCGGCTGAAGGACAGATCGATTTTCTCGTGGACCTGCACCTGGTTGAGCCCGGGCAGGCGATACTCGACCGGATCCTCGACGGTGATGATCTTCTTTTCAGTCGTATTCAGTTCGTTGAGCGCCGCGTACAGTGTGGTGGTCTTGCCCGACCCCGTGGGACCGGTCACCAGGACGATGCCCGACGGTCGTGCAATGGCATGGCGAAAGCGTTCCAGGATGCGCGGCGGCATCTGCAATCTGTCGAGCTGTAACAGTCCCGTATTCTGCGCCAGCAGGCGCATGACCACAGACTCACCGTGCTGGGTCGGCATCGAGGAAATACGGATATCCACCGTCGTATTGCGCAACTTGATATTGAAGCGGCCATCCTGCGGCAGGCGTTTTTCGGAGATGTCGAGTCCGGACATCAGCTTTAGACGCAGCACCAGTGCCGTTGAAATCTTCGAATCGGCTTCGGTCTGGACATGCAGCACGCCGTCGATGCGAAAGCGGATCAGCACGGACTTTTCCTGCGGCTCGATGTGTATGTCGGACGCGCGCATCTTCAGCGCCTCTTCGAATACCGTGTTGAGCAGTTTGACGACCGGCGCATCCTCGGCACCGGCGGTGAGGCCGAGAATGTTGCC
>CAIZKA010000166.1 GCA_903933395.1 uncultured beta proteobacterium
CATGGCCAGATGCGGGCCGCGCACGAAGGCCTGATTGAGGCAGTGGGCGCTTTGCAGAATTCGGGTGGCGCCTTGCGGCAGGTCGAAGGTCTCGCCGTGCCAGTGAAACGCCTCGAAGCGAGTAGTGTCGCCGAGCCAGGCGGTGTCGCCGGTGGCTTCGACCTGTCCCCAGCCGATCTCCTTGACCGGATTTCTGGTTACGGCACCACCGAAGGCCTTCGCCATGAGTTGCCCGCCAAGGCAGTGGCCAATCACCGGGATCTTCCTGGCGTCGGCTTGGCGGATCAGGTCCAGGGTCAGCGGAATCCACGGCAGATCGTCATTCACGCTCATCGGTCCGCCCATGAAGCACAGCCCGGAAAATTCATCGGGAGTCGGCGGTGGCAATACGCCGTCATCAACCCGAAACAAGCTCCACGGCAGGGAATGCCGATCGAGGAATGTGGCAAAATAGCCGGGTCCCTCGCCGGGGCTATGACGGAATATTGCGATCGGTTTCATGCCGGAGTCTCTTCTTAGCGCAAGCCCGAATTCTAGCGGAGGCTTGCTTTCCCTGATGCGTCGTCGGTTCAGCGAAGGCTTCGTTGCGCCCCCGGTTTGCGAGTCCTGGATCACCGTCGAGAAGGATCTGACTCCCGCCGCCGTGCTGGTGCCGGTGGTCGTGCGCGACACCGGACTCACCATGTTGCTGACCCAACGCACCGCGCATCTGCGCGACCATGCCGGGCAGGTCAGCTTCCCCGGCGGGCGTAGCGAAGCGGATGACGCTTCGCCCGAAGCCACTGCCTTGCGCGAAGCCGAGGAAGAAGTCGGCATCACCGTATCCCAAGTGGAAATTCTCGGCCGCTTGCCGGAATACCGGACCGGTACCGGCTTCGTCATTACACCGGTAGTGGGTCTGGTGACGCCGCCCCTGAATCTGAAGCTGGACGATTTCGAGGTGGCCGAAGTTTTCGAACCGCCGCTCGAATTTCTTCTCGACAGCGCCAACCATCAGCGCCAGAGCATCGAGGTGCGCGGCACCCGGCACGAGTACTGGGCCATGCCCTGGCAGGGCTATTTCATCTGGGGCGCAACCGCCGGCATGCTGGTGACCCTGCATCGCTTCCTGTACGCGGAGGGGTGAGCACATGACCCTGTTCTCCATCGTCATCGCGCTGATCATCGAGCAGTTGCATGCGCTTCCGGTGCAGCACGTGGTGCGCGAACCGGTGGCGCGGATGGCGGCTTTCCTCGAGGACAAGTTCAACGATGGCGGGCGCCGTCATGGCGCCATCGCATGGGGACTGGGCGTGGCCCTGCCGGCGACCCTGGTGTCGCTGCTGCATGCCTTGCTGCTGCACTTTCAGCCGCTGCTGGGATTTCTGCTGGGAATCGGAGTGTTGTACCTGACCATGGGTTTCCGCCAGTTCAGCCATTTCTTTACCGCCATTCATCTGGCGCTGCGTCTGGGTGAAATCGACCAGGCGCGCCAACTGCTCGCGCAATGGCGCGGTCGCAGCGGCGACCGCCTGACGGGGAGCGAGATCGCGCGCATCGCCATCGAGCAGGCCCTGCTTTCGTCGCATCGACACGTATTTGCTCCGCTGCTGTGGTTTGCGGTATTCGGCCCGGCGGGGGCACTCTTCTACCGCTTGGCCCATTCGTTTTACGAACTCTGGGGCGAACGCAGCGAGATCGAATTCGGCCAGTTCGGCGAGTTCGCACATAAGGCATTTGTCCTCATCGACTGGGTGCCGTTGCGCGTGACGGCGGCCTCATTCGCCGTCGTTGGCGATTTCGAGGATGCGGTGCATTGTTGGCGCACGCAAGCGGATCGGTGGCCTAATAGCGGCTCCGGTATACTGCTGGCAAGCGGCGCCGGCGCCTTGGGTGTGCGTTTGGGCATGCCGGTGCATGAAGTGATGCAGGAAGCGGGCGAGCTTGGCGATCGCCCTGAACTTGGGTTGGGCGAAGACGCCGATCCTGATTTCATGCAGAGTACGATAGGCCTAGTCTGGCGTAGTCTCGTGCTCGGTTTGGCAGTGCTGGCCCTGGTCTGGGTTTCCGGTTGGGTCGGCGGTTGATTCATAAAAAAGGAGTTTTTTAATGGCTGACAAGAGAGAAGTCGTTGTACTGAGTGCTGTTCGTGCCGCTGTCGGCACCTTTGGCGGTGCGTTGTCCGGCATGGAACCCGCCGATCTGGGCGGTCTGGTCATCAAGGAGGCGATCACCCGTTCCGGCGTCGATCCCGCGGCCATCACTTTTGCCACCGTCGGCAACGTGATCCCCACCGAAGCGCGTTACGCCTACGTCGCGCGCAATGCCACGATCCAGGGCGGCATGACTATGGAATCGGTAACATTTGCTGTCAACCGGCTGTGCGGTTCGGC
>CAIZKA010000167.1 GCA_903933395.1 uncultured beta proteobacterium
CGGCCTGGTCGACGACGTTGGCCTGACCGCCGCCGAGTTCCGGCAGCTTGGCCATGTCGTAGCTGGTGAAACCTGTGGCCTGGACGATGGCACCGACCGCTTCTTCTGTTATCGCACCCGATTCCTGGGCCACCTTGATGGTGAAACGCCCCGGCGCACCGGAAGTTTCCGCGATCGTGGAATTCAGGTGCAACTTGATCAGCGGGTTCGCAGAAATCTTTGCGACCATCGCGGCCACGCCGGTGTCCTGTGCCGCGGCGTAGGGCTCCTTGAAGGGCTGGCGCTTCCACAGTTGCGCCGTCATGCCGCCCAGTGCACCCGTCTTTTCGACCAGCACCGCTTCGTAACCTGTCGCGGCGATTTCCAGCGCGGCCGTCATGCCCGACATGCCGCCACCGACGACCAGGATGCGCTTGTTCGAGCTTCCCTTGATGTTGCCGGCGGGCTGGGTCATCTTTTTCAGTTCTGCGCAGCCCATGCGCACGTAGTCGGCAGCCATTTCCTGGCGCACCTCATCGTGATCCTTGCCGGCGGCGACCACCCACAGCACGCCTTCGCGCAGGTTGGCGCGCGACATCGCGACGCCGTCGAACTGGAAGGCCTCGGTTTTGGCGCGGCGCGAACAGGCTGCGATGCAAACGTGGGTGACGGCCTCGTTGGCGATGTCGTCCCGGATCATCTGCACGCCTTCGGCATTGCACAGGAAGGGATGGCTCTTGACCACGGCCATCTTGCCTTCCTTTTTGGCAATGGCTTCGAGCTGCGGCACCTTCATGGCATCGCCGATGCCACAGCCGGAACAGACATAGGCGGCAAACTTGTTATCGGCCATGATTACGCGGCCTCCGTGGATGCGGTTTTATGGATTACTTGAATGGCGTGCAAGCTCGCCGCAGTGGCGCTTTGCACCGAACGATTGACGTCCAATGGACTGGCCGCCGAACCGGCACCGAACATGCCACCGTCCTTGCTGCCTTCGATGAAATTCGACGAATCGAGGATGATGTCGTCGGGCAGTTTCACACTGGTGATCTCGGGCTCCATGCCCACGGCCAGCACCACCAGGTCATGCTCGGTCGCGTAGCGGTGGTAGCCCTCGGTATCCACTCCGTGCAGGATCGGATTGCCGTTTTCCTGGTTCTCGACGATCTTCGCCACCTTGCTCTTGACGAAGCTCACGGTCGCGTCCTTCTGCACCATCTGGTAGAAATCCTCGAAGCGGTCGATGGCACGGATGTCGATGTAGTAAATCGTCGACTTGCCGGCCTCGCCATAGGCTTCGCGCACGTACTGGGTTTGTTTGAGCGAGGCCATGCAGCAGATGCGCGAACAGTGGCGCAGGTGGTTTTCGTCGCGGGATCCGGCGCACTGGATGAAGGCGATGTTCTTCGCCTCCTTGCCGTCGCCCGGGCGCAGAATTTTGCCGCCGGTCGGGCCTTGCGGATCGGCCAGGCGCTCGAATTCGAGGCTGGTGATCACATTGGGGAAGCGGTCGTAGCCATAGGGCTGGATCTTGTTGGCATCGTAGGGTCGCCAGCCGGTGGCCCAGATCACGGCGCCGACCTGCAGCGTGACCGACTCTTCCTTCATCTCGAGATCGACGGCACCGACCGGGCAGGCCGCCTTGGCCTTCTCGCCCTCGGGCGTGCCGACGATGGAGGGGTCGATCACGAAGCGTTGCGGATGGGCCATGTTGTGCGGCAGGTAGGCCGCCTTCATCTTGTCCATCCCGTAGTTCCACGGGTTGGGAATCTCGGCGCTGACCGCCTCGCCGCACTTGCCGCAGGCGGTGCAGTTTTCATTGACGAAGCGCGGGGAGACCTTCAGCGTAACTTCGTAGTTGCCGCGGCTGCCGGAAACGGCGGTGACCTCGGTCATGGTCATCAGGCGCACGTTGCGGTTCTGCTTGAGGCGCCGCAGGTTGATTTCCAGCCCGCAGGTGGGGTGGCACATCTTGGGAAAGTAGCGGTAGAGCCTTGCGGTCCGCCCGCCGAGGACGGGGGCTTTTTCGACCAGGATCACCTGTTTGCCGCATTCCGCGGCTTCAAGTGCCGCCGTCATGCCGCTGATGCCGCCGCCGACGACCAGGATCGTCTGGTTGGTTGCTATTGAAGCCATCACGTCGAGCTCCCGGATTTGATTCTCAGGCCCGCGATTCTAGCGGCTCGGGGTATTGCGACCTTTGCAATCTTCCAATGTTGTAATAGAAAAGCTGAATGTCCCGCAGCACTTGCTACGTGTGCACGAGGACCGGCGCTTACGCGCGCGCCGGCTCAATTGTCAGTTGGCGAATTTCGAAGCTCAGCTCGTCCAGGTCGGCGAGGATCCATGTCGCCGCGGGCGCGCCCAGTCCGGCGACGGTGCCGGGATTGACCAGCCAGGTGAGGCCGCCGAGGATGTTCGGCTGCTGCCGTATTTCGGTTTCGTGGCTGTGGCCGCAGCAGACCAGGTCGTAGTCGCCGGTGCAGGCCATGCCGTGGCCGATGTGGGGATAGTGGGTGAGGAAGATGCGCCGGCCGCCCAGATTCAAGCTCGCGTCCTGGCCGTAATAGTGCAGTTGCTCGTCCGAGTCGTGGGCAATGCGCGCCATGGATACCGGATCGCCGAGGTTGTTGCCGTGCACCGCATGAATCGGCAATCCGAGCTTGAGCGAGGCGCGCAAAGTGTTGCCGCCGATGATGTCGCCGCAGTGGATCACCGCCTCGGCACCCTCGGCCATGGCCGCGGTAACGGCCGCCGCCATCATCGGGCCGCGATCGTGGCTGTCGGAGAGGATGCAGATTCTCACGGCTTCTCGCCCGGGGTGAAACCGAAGAGTTGATCGAGGCGGAACTCGCGGATCAGCGCATCGGCCGCTTCCTGGCCATGTTCCCGTGCCACGTCGGCAAGGATCAGGCGCGCGCCCTGGCGGTTGTAGCCGCCGCCGAAGCTGACCTGGGTGCCCAGCAGCTGCCGGGCTTTCTCCAGGGTCATATGATCACCGGGCCGTGGTAGTCCTCGTCCGGATCCGGCGCCTTGTTGCCGAGGGTTTCGCTCATGGCCGCGGAGCGGGTGCCGTGGTGGTCGGCCTGGAGCTGCAGCAGGTTGGTCACGCAGTCGCCCAGATTGTCGTAGAACTCGTGTCCGGTGCCGAATATCTCATTTTCGGAATAGAAGAACTGGCAGCGGAAGCGTTGCTCGCCTACCTTGGCGACGATGAATTCCGCGCCCAGTTCGTTCCAGTAAAGGGCCGGACAGGGCGTCGGTTCCTTGTCCTCGGGCTTCAGCAGCAGTTCGACTTCGGCCGATTGCAGCGCAACCAGGCGGCTGTAACGTTCAAGCAGGATCTGATTGACCAGTTGGAATTCACTATCGGTAAAGTCGGGAATGCTCATGGGGTTTGGCTTTCATTCACTGGCCGCGTACTCTACAGCCGCACTGCGGACTCGGGCAATCACTGTTGCTTATCCAAAAATAGAAATTATCCCCTTGTGCCGGATGGGGGCGAGTCGTCAGAATATCGGATAGTTCTAATATACCGACCGGACACGTATCGACCCCTACATGCAAGCTGTGAGCGCATCCATCCCGCCAGTTCAGGAAGTCAAAAACACGACCTGCTACATGTGCGCCTGCCGCTGCGGCATCCGTGTGCACCTGCGCGATGGCGTGGTGCGTTACATCGACGGCAATCCCGATCATCCGCTGAACAAGGGCGTGATCTGCGCAAAGGGTTCGTCGGGCATCATGAAGCAGTATTCGCCGGCGCGCCTTCTGAAGCCGCTCAAGCGCAAGGCCGGGGCGGACCGTGGTGCCGGCGAGTTCGAAGAAATCGAGTGGGAGGAAGCCTTCACCACCCTGACCGATCGCCTGGGCAGGATCCGCGCCACCGACCCGAAGAAGTTTGCCCTGTTCACCGGCCGCGACCAGATGCAGGCGCTGACCGGCATGTTCGCGCGCCAGTTCGGCACGCCCAACTACGCGGCGCACGGCGGCTTCTGCTCGGTGAACATGGCCGCCGGCATGATCTACACCATCGGCGGTTCCTTCTGGGAATTCGGCGGGCCGGACCTCGACCGCGCCAAGCTCTTCGTCATGATCGGCACCGCCGAAGACCACCATTCGAATCCGCTGAAGATAGCGCTGTCGAAGTTCAAGCGCGACGGCGGCCGCTTCATCTCGATCAACCCGGTGCGCACCGGCTATTCGGCGATTGCCGACGAATGGGTGCCGATCCGTCCCGGCACCGACGGTGCGCTGCTCTTGGCCATCATCCACGAGATCATCGCCACCGGCCTCTACGACCGCGAGTTCCTGGTCCAGTACAGCAATTCCGGGCAGTTGATCAATGTCGATGAAGCCAACGACGAGTTCGGCTTCTTCGTGCGCACCGAAGTGCCGACGGAGGAAGCCTGCTACGAACCGCAGGACAAACTCTGGTGGGACCGCAACACCAATCGCGCGGTGGTGACCCACACGCCCGGCGCCGATCCCTACCTGCTGGGCGAATTCAAGCTGCCCGACGGCACGCCGGTGAAACCGGCCTTCCAGTTGCTGCAGGAGCGCGTCAAGGACTACACCCCCGAATGGGCCAGCCAGATCACTGGCATTTCCGCCGAGAGCATCCGTCGCCTGGCGCACGAAATGGGCGTCACGGCGCGCGACCAGAAGATCGAGCTGCCGATCGCCTGGACCGATTCCTGGGGCAAGGAACATGACACCGTGACCGGCAACCCGGTGGCCTTCCACGCCATGCGCGGTTTGGCGGCGCACAGCAACGGCTTCCAGACCATCCGCGCCATGGCGATCCTGATGTCGCTCTTGGGCACCATCGACCGGCCCGGCGGATTCAGGCACATGGCGCCG
>CAIZKA010000168.1 GCA_903933395.1 uncultured beta proteobacterium
CGGGCCCCCCACGGCTGGAGCGTGGTGACAAAGTCGATGTGCATGCGACTGCCGACAGCGTCGACGGGGGGCAGCAGGCCCTGTTGTCGGGTGGCGACGGCATGGAGTGCCGCGCTTTGCAGCTTCGGTTCGATGATCTCCGCGTCGCCCGCCGAATTCCATAGCGGCGCGCCTTGCTCGTCGAGCAGCCATACGTTCTGGTATTTTTTGCTGATGCGCAACTGTTCAAGGTGGTCAATCAGCTGATCACGACCGGCGCGATCACCGCGCTCGCGCCAGCGGCCGTAGTGATCGGCCAGGCTGATGCTGGCCTGCAGCAAGTCGGCGTCGCCCTGTCGTTCGTCGAGCCAGTCTACGATCTGCCCCAGCTTGAGGGCGGCGATGGTCCGCAGGTCGCGCGCTTTCTCGTCCTGATGACGGCTCATCTCGTAGTGGATGAGGGCTGCCGTCAGGGGGACGATGATCGCGACGGCCAGCAGCAGCAGTTTGCGCAGCGATCGCCATCCGTCGCGGGCGGCGAGCGTCGTGGCGTAACCGAGCACCACCGCCAAACCGGCCGCGTGGTTCCGCCTTGCATCGAGCTGTGTCGGCTTCATGGATGATCGTCGTTGTAGCGTGCGGCAATCGCGGCGAATTCCTCGAATCCGGCGAGGAAGGCGTCGGTCATGTCGGGATCGAACTGGCGCCCGCGCTCGGCGGCAATGATCGCGCGGACCTCTTCGATGGGCATCGGCTCTTTGTAGACGCGCCGTGAAATCAGGGCATCGAAGACATCGGCCAGGGTCATCAGTCGGGCGGAAATCGGGATCAGCTCCTCGGCCAGGCCGTCCGGGTAGCCCTTGCCATCCCAGCGTTCGTGATGCCAGCGGGCAATCTCCTTGGCCAGGGCGAGAAACTCGATCGGCCGGTCAATGTCCCTTTCGGCCGCCTCGATGGCCTCGCTGCCAAGCCTGGAATGCGTCTTCATGATCACCCACTCCTCGCCGGTCAGCTTGCCCGGCTTCAGCAGGATCGAGTCGGGGATGCCGACCTTGCCGATGTCATGCAAGGGCGCCGAGGCGGCAAGCATCTTGATGTAGGCATCATCGAGCATGCTGACGAAGCGCGGGTGATCGCACAGGCGGGTCGCCAGCAGTTGCACGTAGCCCTGGGTGCGCAGGATGTGGTTGCCGGTTTCCGGGTCGCGGGTCTCGGCCAGATGGGCCAGCGCCCGAATGCTGACCGCCTGCGTCACCTCGATTTCCTTCATGCGCCGGGCGACCTCGGCTTCCAGCAGGGCGTTCTGGTCACGCAGCCAGTTGCGCGCCAGGCCGACCAGCAATTGGCTGCGTACCCGGGCCAGAACCACATCGGGCTTGATCGGCTTGGTGATGTAGTCGGCGGCGCCATGCTGAAACCCGCGCTCTTCGTCGCGCGCGTTGTCCAGTGCGGTGAGAAGGATGACCGGAATGTCGCGGGTGAGCGGGTCTTGCTGCAGCGCTGCGAGGACTTGATAGCCATCCATTTCGGGCATCATCACGTCCAGCAGGATCAGCGCGGGCGGGGGTACCTGAGCGGCATAGCGCAGTGCGGTCTGCCCCGAGTTTGCCGCCTTGACCTTGTAGCCGGCGCCGTGCAGCAGCTCGCCGAGTATGCCGAGGTTTGCCGGAACGTCATCGACGATCAGCAGCAACGCGCCTTTTACCGCATCGGCAGAAAGTGCGGTTTCATCCATTTTGATCGCCCCGGATGCCGGGAACCCCGTCAATGAATCCACCCGGTTCGCCGTGTCGCCGGCGCCGACTTTTCGCGCGCAGCCCGGAGACGCCATCCGGCGACAGCCCCCTCAGAAAACCGGTTTGCGGCGTGTTCATGTCAGGTGCTTTGCATGTCGTGCGTCAAAAGGCGATCTCGACTCGTGCGCCGAGGATGGTGGCCGCGGCGCGCGTGGCGTCGCCACCCGGATGGTTGATGCGCTGGATGACCGGCTGTATGGCCAGCCACTTGCCGGCCTGGATGCGGTAGGTGGCCTCCCAGGCGTCCTCAAAGGTGTTCGTTGCCGCCGGCAACTGTGCGCTGCGCCATTTGCTGCTCAGCGAAGCGCGGGTGTAAGCCAGGCCGAACACGTCGTCGCTGCGGCCGGGCAGCAGCGCCTTGAGGCGGAAGCCGATGTTGACGGCGGTCTTGATCGGGGTCGAATCGCCGTCGGTGCCGCTGACGCGCACGAAGCCGGCCAGGTCCCGCCCGTCCCGCGCCTGGTACAGGGTTTTTTCGGCCAGTGCGTACCAGCCCCAGCTGCGGCGGTTGATGGGTGTTATGCCGTCGGCCGCGGTGTCCAGCTGGTCGTTGACCCTGGTCGAATAGCGCCACAGGCCGGCCGCGTATTTCCCGATTTGTTCGGCGGCATCTTCCTTCGCCTCATCTTTCGCTTCCACCCCGGGCGCCGCGTCCCTGGCGGGCGCGGCCGGCTCGGCGCGCGCTGCGCCCGGCTTCAAGCCGATCTCGATAACGGACATGACGCCGTCACCGTGGTTGAACTGGATATGCGTGCCGCGCGGATGGTTCGGGTCGCCGGGAATGCCGTCCAGTACCGCGCCCATCACGTAGGCGCTGCGATCGGCCGAGAACCACTTGCCGCGGAAACCGAAGGCCGACGTGTTGAAGATCGACGGGCCGCGGGTCAGCGCGATATCGGCCGTGGCGCCGTAGGGCGGCTGCACGAACAGCCCGGCGGAATCGATTGTCGCAAACTCGGAATCGATCGGGTAGAGCCCCATCAGCACGGCGCCGCGACCATCGGCGAATTCCTGCTGAACCCAGGCGTGAAGCAGGCGATTCGTGTTGCTTGTCACCTCGATGTTGGAAACCCCGGTCCAGCTGCCCACCTGTTGGGCGTTGAGCTTGCCGCCGTGATCCTGGATGAAATTGACATAGCCTGTGCCGCCCGACCAGCCGAGCAGTTTTTCGAAATCGGCGGTTAGCTTGATGTCAATGTGCGACATCGGCCGGCCGCCGCGCTCGATGCCGCCGCGCGTGTTGCGCAGCAGGTCGGCCTTGTAACCGAGATCCAGCGTCACGCCCTTCTTCGCCATCGCGCTGCGAGTGCCGCCCCAGTCGCCGGTGAGGGTGTCCTCGGCGTAATTCGGCGCCTCGGCGGCGATTGAAGGCGAGGGCAGGGTGCCGGCAAGCGGCGAAAGGAGGATGAGGAGGGAAACACCACGGGTCAGACCCCGATGGTTCCGTTCGCCGGGGTTCCCCGCCATTTGTCGGGATGGGATCATGGACGTTCCCGGACTTTGAAGAACTCCATCAGATCCATCAACTGCATCGCCTGGCCACCCATTTCTTCAGCGGTGGCCGCCAGTTGCTCGGAGCTCGCGGCATTCATTTGCGTGGTCTTGTTGAGTTGCCCCATGGCGCTGTTGATCTGGCCCACGCCTGTGCTCTGTTCCTCGCTTGCGGTGGCGATCCCCTGCACCAGGTCGGAGGTCTTCCTGATCGAGGGCACCATCAAGTCCAGCAGCGTGCCGGCCTGCTCGGCCGTCTTGACGCTGGCGGCGGCCAGTTGCCCGATCTCCTGTGCGGCGACCTGGCTGCGTTCGGCCAGTTTCCTGACTTCGGCGGCCACCACTGCAAAGCCGCGGCCTGCCTCACCGGCGCGTGCCGCCTCGATCGCGGCATTCAGGGCCAGCAGGTTGGTCTGGTAGGCGATGTCGTCGATGATGCCGATCTTGCCGGCGATCGAATGCATCGCCTCTACCGTGTCCTTCACCACGCGGCCGCCTTCAACTGCTTCAGTCGATGATTTCGAGGCCATGCCGTCGGTGACCCTGGCGTTGTCGGTGTTCTGCGAGATCGAGGCGGCGATCTGCTCGACGCTGGCGGACGTTTGTTCCACCGCCGCCGCCTGTTCGGAGGTCGACTGCGAGAGGGACTGCGCCGTGACGGAAACCTGGTCGGCGGCGCTGTTGAGCGAATCCGCCGCCTGCATCACGTCGCCGATGGTCTGCGCCAGCTTTTCCACGGTGCGCGCCGTGGCATCCTGCAGCTCGCCGATCTCGTCCCGGCGCGAAACCTGCACGTCCACGGTGAGGTCGCCGTCGGCGATGCGGCGCGCGGCCAGCGTGATGTCGTGCACGTCGCGCAGCATGCGCGTCAGCAGCAGGATGAAGGCGATGGTGAAGCCGACCACGATCACGCTGAAGACAATCGCGATGATCAGGCCGCGCCGGGCACTGGCCGTCAGCGCCGCCGAACTCGCGGCGATGCTGGCGGCGATGTGATCTTCGAGGCCCTTCATGGCTTCGATCTTGGCGGTAATGGTGGCGAACCATGTCGGGGGTGCGATGCCGAAGCCGCCTTCGGCGGCCTTGTCCAGCACCTGCTTGCGCATCGTCGCGGTTTCCTTGCTGGGCCCCCCGGCCTCGATGGTTTCCAGCGCGGTTTTCTGTTCGGCGGTGGCGACGGTACGGAAGTTGCCCAGATAATTGTCCTGGCTGGTGAGGATGCCGATCAGCCGGCGCAGCAGGGCGGGATCAAGCGGCTTGTCGGCCGCCAGTGCCGCGTTCACCGTGGCCCGTTCGCGTCCGGCCTGTTCCTTGGCGCCGAGAAACATCACGTAGGCCTGAAAGCTGCGCATCATGCCGGCCTCGGTCAGGGTCGGGCCGACATCGGCCAC
>CAIZKA010000169.1 GCA_903933395.1 uncultured beta proteobacterium
CTGTCCGGCGTCTGCCACCAGCAACGGCGTGGAAAGCTTTTGCCTCAATCCTTCCGACAACTGCGCGACCGTGACAACCACGGTGCAAAGTCATGGCCGCTGCTCGAACCCCTATAACGGCTTCCTGCCGGCCGCAACGCTGGGCTTCACGCCCATAGACGCCCAGGGCTATGCGCTTGACGGCTGGGGCGGCGAAACATTGCATCGCATCCGTTATGCCGTGTCGACCAACGGTCCGTCCAGCAACAACAACTCCCCGCCCTACCAGTCTGACTTTTCAAGCACCGGGGCGGCTTTCGCATTTACCTACGCGTCGGGAATGAAGACGATCTCCATGACAACACTCAGTCCTGACCTGAGGATTTGCAATACCGGAGCAGGCATGCAGAATACCGGCTTGCGCCTGGCGGCCTGTGCGGCCAGCGCCTCTCTGGCCAACGATGCTGTCGCCGTGGTTTATTCGCTAGGCAAGAACGCTGGAACGGGCGGTGCCGGCACGGAAGAGAACCACAATCCCAACCCCCAGTCCACCCTCGCCGCTGACCGCGCCTTTGTCAACGCGGCGCAAGGCAGCGCGTTCGACGATCAGGTGCTCTGGCTGTCCAAGAGCACGCTGTTCAATCGCATGGTCGCCGCCGGCAAACTACCTTGAAAGAGTAAAAGTCGGCGCCAGCGCCACGGCGCCCGGCTCTCAGGCGAAGCCCTGCGGGTTGTTACGCTGCCAGTTCCACGCATCGCGGCACATGTCTTCTAGGCTGCGCGTAGCGTTCCAGCCCAGGCGTGCCGCAGCCAGCGACGGATCGCTCCAGCAGGCAGCCACGTCGCCCGCCCGGCGCGCCACGATGCGATAGGGAATCGCCTGGCCGCTGGCCTTCTCGAAGGCCCGCACCAGTTCCAGCACGCTGCAGCCCTGCCCGGTGCCAAGGTTGGCGGCGAGTATTTCCTGCGGATCGCGCAGGGCCCAATCCAGCGCCGCCCGATGGCCTTCCGCCAGGTCCATGACATGGATGTAATCGCGCACGCCGGAGCCGTCCGGCGTCGGATAGTCGCCGCCGAAGACCTGCAGTTCCGCCAGGCGCCCGACCGCCACCTGGGTGACGAAGGGCATCAGGTTGTTGGGAATGCCGCTCGGGTCTTCGCCGATCAGCCCGCCGGGATGCGCGCCCACCGGATTGAAGTAGCGCAGCAGGGCAATGGACCAGCCGGGCGCGGCGACGTGCAGGTCGCGCAGGATGTCCTCGACCATCAGCTTGGTACGGCCATAGACGTTCGCCGGTTGCAGCGCCGCCGTTTCGGGAATGGGATTGGAATCCGAGTTGCCGTATATCGTGGCCGACGAGCTGAAGATGATGCGCCGCACTTCCGCGCGCTGCATCGCCGCGAGCAGGACCAGACTTCCCGTCACGTTGTTGTCGTAATAGCGCAGGGGCTGTGTTTCCCCTTCGCCGACCGCCTTGAGCCCGGCGAAGTGGATCACCGCACTGACCGGGTACTGGTCGAACAGGCGATCCATGTCCTGGCTCGAGCGGACATCGCCTTCGACGCAGGGCACGGCGCGACCGGTGATGGATTCCAGCCTTTTTACCCCCAGCGGCTTGCTGTTGCTGAAGTTGTCGAACAGGACGACCTGATGACCGGCCCCGACCAGCACTGCGGCAGTGTGCAACCCGATGAAGCCGGCGCCGCCTGTGAGCAGAATCATTTGCGCTTTCCTCTGACCCGATGGCTGCGATTCTAGCCGCGCTTATGGGCTCCATCACAAATCCTTAAGCCACGACAGCCGTCCGCCGGTAGAATCTTTGCATCCACTTTCGGGAGTTCGCCGTGTCCAAGACTTTCAGGATCGCCCCCAGCATTCTTTCCGCAAACTTCGCCCGGCTCGGAGAGGAAGTCGATAATGTGCTCGCGGCGGGCGCCGACATCGTGCATTTCGACGTCATGGACAACCACTACGTGCCGAACCTGACCATCGGCCCGCTGGTCTGCGAGGCGCTGAAGAAGCACGGCGTCACGGCGCCGATCGACGTGCACCTGATGGTCAAGCCGGTGGATCGCATCATCCCCGATTTCGCCAAAGCCGGCGCCACCTACATTACCTTCCACCCGGAAGCCTCGGAACACGTCGACCGCACCATCGCCCTGATCCGCGAGTGCGGCTGCAAGCCCGGCCTGGTGTTCAATCCGGC
>CAIZKA010000170.1 GCA_903933395.1 uncultured beta proteobacterium
CCGAGCCGGTCAGGCGCGCCGCCATGGAACAGGCGCGCGACAGCGGCGAAGCAGCGCTGTCGGGCAAAGTCGAACTGGTGCAGGAGACCGGCAAGGAAGTCCAGGCCGGGACCCTCATGTATGTGCCCGTCTATCGCAAAGGTGCAGCGGCAAACACGGTCGACCAGAAACGGGCCGCGCTGATCGGCTGGACCTACAGCCCCTACCGCATGAATGACCTGATGGCCGGCATTCTTGCCAGTTGGACGAGCCAGCAAGGAAAGGAAGTTGACCTGCAAATCTACGACGGTACCCGGGCGATCCCTCAAGCGCTGCTGTTCGACAGCAAACCTTTGATGACTCCAACGTCGCAATCGCTGTTCTACCAGACGCGGACGATCAATTTCTACGGTCGTCAGTGGCTGCTGGAATTCGACCAACCGGTAACGGTCTCCAGCATCAGCCATGTGCCTGCGTGGTGGGTTCTGATCGGTGGCTTTGCGCTCAGCGGATTGCTGTTCGGCTTGATGCTTTCGGTGATCAACACACGCGCCGAAGCTGTCCGCATCGCCGCTGACCTCACTGCGGACCTTCAGGACCACAGCGAACAACTGAGTGCGATTTTTGACCTGAGCCCGGATGGCTTCATCACCTTCGATGCGGCTCACCGCATCAAGTATGTCAGCCCCGCGGTCGGCATCATGACCGGACTCAAGGCCGGCGACATGATCGGTCTCGACGAGGCCCGTTTTTCCAAAGATCTGGCAAACCTCTGTGCGCCGGCAGCACGCTTTCCGGGAGTGGCCAGGTTGCGCGAACAACAGGACGCCCTGTCTGCTGGAATCGCGACGGTCGGCCCAACCACGGGGAGTGCGCCTGGCACCTATGGAAAACGTCCGGCAGGCGCCGGCGGGCGGCGTCATATTATTGAATTGACGGGCTGCGGAAATCGCGTGATCGAAGTCAATCTGCGCATCTCCCGAACCAAAAATACCTCGCAGATCCTCTACTTTCACGACATCACCCTTGAAACCGAAGTCGACCGCATGAAGAGCGAGTTTCTCTCCCATGCAGCGCATGAGCTGCGCACGCCAATGGCGAGCATCTTCGGTTTCACGGAACTTCTGATCACACAGGAGTTTGATGAGACGGAGCGACGCGAGTTCCTCGACACCATCTTCAAGCAATCCGAACTGATGATATCGATCATCAACGAGCTGCTCGATCTGGCCCGCATCGAAGGGCAGCGCGGCAAGGACTTCATCATTGAGCGCGTCGAAGTCGGCGAACTGCTGCACGGCATTGTCGCCGGCTTCAAGCCGCCGCAAGGCCGCCCTTCACCACAAGAGCCGCTCATCGAAGATCCGCTCTGGGTGAGCGGTGACCGCAAGAAACTGATTCAGGCCGTCAGCAACGTGATCTCCAATGCGTACAAGTATTCACCCGGCGGCGACACGGTGGGCATCGAGTTGGTGTCGCCGACCAGCGATGTCCCGCTGCTTGGCATCCGCATCGCCGACCACGGCATCGGCATGACGCAGGAGCAGCTGGCGCACGTTTGCGAACGCTTCTACCGCGCCGACGCCTCAGGCAAGATTCCCGGCACGGGGCTCGGCATGAGCATCGTCAAGGAAATCGTCGAACTGCACGGCGGGCGTATGGAACTCGCCAGCAAAGTCGGCGCAGGTACCACGGTGACGCTCTGGCTGCCCGCCGCAGCCACCCAAACCGACTCAACCCAGTCCGACCGCTTGCATCCGGCAAGCGCCCATCAGGTGACGCCCTCATGACCATCACTCAACGCTTCAATTCATTGCTGTTTGGCGCATTCATCTGTCTGGTTTGCCTCGCCGGACTGTTCATCTTCGAGATGGGCCGGGTGTACGACGCGGTCAATTTCAGCAACGCCAACATCGTTCCATCCGTTCTGACACTGGACGACGCGACGCGCAATTTCGGGCGGCTGCGCGTGCGTCTGTATCGCCATTTGCTTAGCAGCGAACCGGGCAACCGGCGGGACGTCGAGAATTCGGTCAGCGAAGCAAGAGCGGAGCTGCAGAAGAATCTCAAGGACTACACCCCCATGCTGGCGGATGAAAAAGACAGGCGTCTGCTGGCGGCCGACATTTCGGCACTGGCCGAATACTCGACCCATATCGACGCCATCCTGGCAGCCTCCAACAGTAACCGGGACAAGGAGGCCCTGGCGCTGATCAATCATTCCATCCCTAGGGCGGAAAAGCTGAATGACGCGCTCGACGCC
>CAIZKA010000171.1 GCA_903933395.1 uncultured beta proteobacterium
AAGGTTGGTTTCCGCAAGGCGCGTCGGCGCAAGCAGTTCTCGAAGCGGTAAGTTACAGCGGCTGTATCGCTGTTGCACAAAAGCCGCCTTCGGGCGGCTTTTGCGTCTTATGTCCGCGCCTGAGCGCGGACGGTATCCCCTTGTGGGATTACGGGTTACCATTAATTCTTCGCAGCAGGGAGTCTGGCATGATCAAGGCGGGTATTGTCGGCGGCACGGGCTACACCGGGGTGGAACTGCTGCGCTTGCTGGCGCGGCACCCTGAGGTGGAACTGACGGCCATCACATCGCGTGGTGAGGCGGGGACGGCGGTTGCCGAGATGTTTTCCAGTCTCCGTGGCGCGGTGGATCTCAAATTCAGCGACCCGAAGGATGCGCCGCTCAAAGAGTGCGACGTGGTATTTTTCGCCACGCCCAACGGCATCGCCATGCAGCAGGCCGCCGGCCTGCTCGACTCCGGCGTCAAAGTCATCGACCTGGCGGCGGACTTCCGCATCAAGGACGTGGCGCTGTGGGAGCAGTGGTACGGCATGACCCACGCCAGCCCGGCATTGGTCGCCAAGGCGGTGTATGGCTTGCCCGAGGTGAATCGCGAGCAGATCAGAACCGCGCGGCTGGTGGCGAACCCGGGCTGCTATCCGACGGCGACACAGCTCGGGTTTCTGCCGCTGGTCGAGGCGGGCTGCATCGACCTCGATCACCTGATTGCAGATGCCAAGTCGGGGGTGTCCGGCGCCGGTCGCAAGGCCGAAATCGGCATCCTGTTTTCCGAGGCGTCGGACAATTTCAAGGCCTACGGGGTACCCGGCCATCGGCACCTGCCTGAGATCCGCCAGGGTCTGGCGTGCGCAGCGGGCAAGGGCGCGAGCCAGATCGGGCTGACTTTCGTACCGCATCTGACGCCGATGATTCGCGGCATCCATGCCACGCTCTACGCCCGGATCACTCGCGAAGAAGATTTTCAGGCCCTGTTCGAGCAGCGCTACGCCGCCGAGCCTTTTGTCGATGTGCTGCCGCCGAAATCCCATCCGGATACGCGTTCGGTGAGGGCGGCCAATACCTGCAGGATTGCGATTCATCGACCGCAGGGCGGTGACACCCTTGTCGTGCTGTCGGTAATCGACAACCTGGTAAAGGGAGCCGCGGGGCAGGCGGTGCAGAACATGAATCTCATGTTTGGTCTGGACGAATGTTCTGGTCTTTCGCAAGTTCCCGTCTTGCCCTGATGCTGAGGCGGCTGCGCGGCCGCTTCGGTATTTCGGCACCACGTGTCGCGGTGCGGACGCACTTGCCGTGGTATTGGCGGGCGTTGTCTGTTGTTGTCCTTTCCGGCGTGTCGTTGGCCCTGGCCGGCTGGATCTATGATGCCGGGCAGCGCTTTGCGGGCTTTTACCAAGGCGCCAGTGAGCACGAAATCACCAGCATGCGAGAACGCATTTCCCGGTTGGAATCCGACCTTGAAAGCGCCCGCAAAGTGGCCAATGCCAGCGAGAGTCGCTTGCGCATCGAGAGCACCTCGCTTGGACAGCTTTCGCTGCAGATACGGACGCTGGAAGAAGAAAACACCCGCCTCAAGTCGGATCTGGCGACCTTCGAAAGCCTGGCCGGAGGGCGAGCCGGAGATTCCGGCCTGGCGATCAGTCGATTGCAGATTCTTCCCGGCGATGGCGGCCAGTACCGCTACCGCCTCCTGTTGGCTCAAACAGGAGATAAAAAAGAGAAAGAATTCAATGGCATGATCCAGCTGATTGCCACCGTGCAGCGAGGCAAAGAGACTGTTATGATGCAGTTTCCCGCCGCCGGGGATCCTGCAGCCAGCCAGTATCACGTGAGTTTTCGCTACTTTCGGCGTCTGGAAGGCACTTTCAAGGTGGCCGCCGACGCACGAATCCAGCGTGTCGAGGTCCGTTTGATTCAGGACGGCGTGGTCAAGGCCAGCCAGAGCGTAGCGCTTTGAGCGGCACGGCGTCGCAGGGATGACAGGTTAGGAGTTCAACAATGTTTTTTGGCAAGGCAACCAACAAGCCGCAAGGACGCATTGACAGCCTGATCGGCGTCGGCACTTCGCTGGAGGGCGACGTGATCTTTACCGGCGGTCTGCGCGTCGACGGTGAGATCAAGGGCAATGTACGTGGCGCCGACGGACAGCCGGCGACGCTGGTGATCAGCGAGCACGCGCGGATTGAGGGAGAGATCTCCGTTTCCCATTTGGTCATCAACGGAACCGTTATCGGCCCGGTACATTCAAGCGATTTTCTGGAACTTCAGACGCGCGCCCGGGTCACGGGTGATGTCGAGTACAGCACAATCGAGATGCATCTCGGGGCAGTGGTGCAGGGCCGTCTGGTGCATCAGGGTTTGCCGGCTAAAGCGGTCGAATTGAAGCTCGCGGCCAGCAATTGACCTTCTGCGCTATTGCAATCATAATTAGTGGACTTATTTAGTACACCATTACAGGATTCCCCAGGAGAACACCATGAACGCACCCACCGAAATGCCGGCACCGCTGAATTTCACCGATAACGCGGCGAGCAAGGTCAA
>CAIZKA010000172.1 GCA_903933395.1 uncultured beta proteobacterium
CTGCCTTGTGCTCCGGATGTCTCGCAGGCCAACGGCGTTACCTATTACCGTTGCGGGCAGTATTACTACATGCGGGCCTTCAGCCCTGCCGGGCCGACCTATATGCCGGTGCAGCCGCCCGTCAAATGACACTGTCTGCGGTGTAATTCCGGGAGAAAACCATGGCAGCAGCTAACAAGATCAAGTGGGTGACAGGCATCACCGCCGCCCTCGTCGTTGTCGCTGCCATCGTCTTGTATCCCAAACTGGTCGTGACCCTGCCGGACGAAAGCGCCGGCGCCAGGGCGTTCACCTTCAAGGACGTGCGTGGTCACCGGTACACCGAGATTTTCCTCATCGGCGGGAGCGCGATCACCAAGGACCTCTAGGCGAACGTCTACACACCTGGGGCCTCAACGGCGGCGCCACCACCGGGGATTCATGTCCCGCCGCGTTGCTGGACAAGGTCGATGTCAAGTCGGTCAAGGAGCAATACGGTGTGCTTGCCTCGTACAAGAACGGCCCCCGCCTCTGGGCGCTGGACTGGATTGAGGTCGAGATGGGCAAGGAACTGGACTTCGGCGGCATGAAAGCACTCTGGGTGAACTGGCTGGACATGAAGGGCATCAGCACAAAACCGGGTGAGGCCGCCTACAAGAACATCACCGTCGGGCGCCACACCAGGGTCGGCTTCGACAAGGGCAAGCAGGTGTTCATCCTGGATGATCCGGCGGGTAACGCCTGGGCCATGAAGTCCTTCAGCCTCATCACCCATCCCGACCAGAAGTTCGAGGAGGCCGGGACCCTCGGCAACCGCCTGAAACTCCCTCCGGGCTGGAAATTCCGGGCGCCGGTGCTCGAGCAGGACCTGATCCTCGCTCCGGACAAGGACGGCATCGCGCACATCACCCAGGATGACATCGGCAACACCTACGACCGCGTGGGCGGCCCCTACAGCAACTACAAGCCGTAGCGCTGACGGCGGTTCCTGAAAAGTCGGTGCCGGCGGTACGGCGCTTCAGGCCGGAAAGAAGCCCTGCCCAACGGCGCTACCTGGCGCTTCGCTACCGGCGTCCAGTATGTGCTGACGCCGCAGTCTGACCTGGGCCTGGCGATCGAATATGCGCGCTCGGATAGCAGTTCCTCGTCCGGTGCTGCCTTGAGCGGCGGTTACGACCACCCCGACATGGTGTTCATGGCCGTCAACTACTCGCATCGATTCTAGGATCGGCCGGGTAGAGGAGTTCCCGAAAGGACGCACCGCGCTGGCGCCGGCGACACGGCGATCCGGGCCGGCGCGGGTTCTCTCAGCGTCCGCACCTGGGCTGGATGCCGTCCGGTCCCACCAGATGCGGGTGTCGCCCGGTCGAGCGGACGTTGCCGGTGGTTCCATCGAACATCACATCGAAGAATTCCTGCAGGCTCCAGTCGTTGCAGGACAGCCAGGACCAGACGAGTTCGTTGCGGCGCGAGTAATACTCGGTCCATTCCGCTCCCGGCGGACCCAGCACGCGCAGCACCTCGTCCTGGCTCATTCCCGCCCGGATGCGCGCGAAATGGTCGGCGTCGAGCACCCGTTCGATGCGCTGCAGCCGTCCATCCGGTCCGACATATGCCATGAAAGTCTGCGTTCCCGCCGGGCCGCGCGGGTAAGCCAGTTGTTCGCTGCCGTCGGGATTCTTCCAGCGCAGCGCCGGTGCGCCCATGGAGGCGATGACCTCGGGGAGCGTGGAGGTGCCCGGTTTGAGATCGCTGCCGCCGTAGCCGGCGCAGCCGGACAACAGCAGTGTGCCGGCAAGCAGCAGCCCGCGCAGTCCTGCAAGCGGATTGCAATGCTCAGACATTCCCAACCTGATCTGGCGCCATCACGGCAACTGTTCGAGATCGTCGATATCCCGCGGACGACCACTGGCGCGTTTGTTGGCCTTGAGGTCGGCGAGGCCGACAAAATGCAGCGTCAGCCCGTCATGATGGGTGGTTTCGCGATTGGGCCAGGCGGCGTCGAAATCCACCCCGTCGATGTCGGTCAGCAGGTCGATGCGGAATGGCGGGTAGCCAAGTTGCACTACGTTCTCGGGGACCTCGAAATCCCGCTGCGAAAGCCCAGCGTCGCCAAACCCGAACCCGTTCAGCACGACCATCAGTCGTTGGGCATTTTCCGGACTTCGGCGGATCCAGATGTCGAGATCGCCGGTATGGCGCGGCCGACCATGCAGTGCCATGGCATAGCCGCCCACCACGAGGTACTCAACCCCGTGAGCGTTTAATAACGCGACAAACTCTTTGAAGTCCCTGGCCAGCATCTGGATGGGATTCCAGCCACGCCTGGCGCAGCATTTCGACGGCGTCGAGGCGCTGCGAGGGAGATTGCGACAACCAGTACTCGGTGTCGCGCGGCTGTCGATGAAGCGGGTGGCGAGCCACAAACTTTTCCATGCGTTCATTGTAACCCGACAGGTCAGTGATAATGCTGCCATCAAGCGCCCCCGGGGCCTCCGCGTCGCCTCCGTTTTCGTCGTCCGGCCCCAACGTTTCGTCGCCCTGTGGCAGAACAACCCGCTCACCGATCGTGCTGGCGCGCAGGGCCACTTTGACGACCTGTGCGAACTGCTCGGCGTGGACAAACTGAGCGACCCGGACCACTACTGCTTCGAGCGCGGCGCCGGCAAGGCCGGCCGCTGTGACTCAACCCGCCCGAGTGGGCGGACCGCATTCCGGAAATCGTCCCCGGCTACCCCGAACGCATCGTCGCCAAACCCGGCCACGAGGCCGCTCTGAAGAAGCGCACCCTGACCGATCTTTACAATGCCCGTCCGGCCTGGCTCGACAATGCGCACAAGGCGCTCGACGCCGCGGTCGCCGCCGCCTGTGGCTGGGGCGACTGCACGCCCGCCATGCCCGACGAGGAGATCCTGCGCCGCTTACTGGCGCTGAACCTCGAGAAAGCGCCCAGCCGAAATAAGCGCCGTACCGCCGGCGCCGACTTTTGCTGCCAGGGGCAGCATGGCGTGACGTAGCACCGATGTGCTACAGTGAGCGGGTGTTTCAACCTTTGGAGAAAGCCATGTCCACCACAACCATACGCATGCCGGAAGACCTGAAAGCCCGCGTCGCGACGGCGGCGAAACGTTCCGGCACAACCGCGCACGGTTTCATTCTCGCGGCCATTGCGGAAAAGGCGGCGCAGGAGGAACTGCGCGCCGATTTCGACGCGGTTGCAGAGGATCGCTATGCCAATATCGTTGCCTCCGGAAAGACGATTCCATGGCAGGAAATGCGTGGCTACCTCGAAGACCGTGTCGCCGGAAAAGTAGTAAAGCGTCCCGTAGCGCGAAAATTGGCACGCTGACAATGTCAGGCATCGAATTGGCAGCGGAGATCGGGGACGATTTCGATCGCATCCTCGATCACCTTGCCAAGTATCAGGTTGAAAATCCCGGGCTGCGCATCCGGGAGATCATCGAGGCGCTCAACGTGCTGGAGCACAACCCCCTGATTGGCCGTCCGGTCAATAACGACAAGCGAGAGCTGGTGATCGGTCGTCGCTCGCACGGCTATGTGGCCCTGTACCGTTACGTTGCCAAAGTCGATACCGTTTTTGTTCTTGCCGTGCGTAGCCAGCGAGAAGCAGGCTATGCGGAGCGAGGTGGCCAACGGCCATAAAGGACGCTCGCAATTTTCTTCCTGGCACGCTCCCGGGAGTGATTTAGGGACTCGCTGCATACGCCGTTACACCGGCGAAAGAACGTCACCCCGGACTTCGATCCGGGACTGGTGTCCAGTTCCATGGTTCTTTCTTCTGGATTCCGGCGTTCGCCGGAATGACGACAACGCTTGGCGCGGCAATCAACCGGTACTTGGCCCGCAGCTGGGCAGGCGCGACTGCGCACCTGTCCAGCTGAGATGGCGAACTCAGCGTGCGGGAGCGGCCGGCGGAACGATGATCACGGTATCGCCGCCGGTCTTGCCGGGCGCGCCCTTTGCGCCGGCGTCACCGGTGGCTCCGGTATCGCCCGTGGCACCCGTAGCGCCGGTATAGCCGGGCGATCCCTTTGCGCCGGTATCTCCGGTCGATCCGGTCGATCCGGGGGCGCCGGTATAGCCGGTCGATCCGGTTGCGCCCGTAGCGCCTGCCGGGCCGGCCGGACCGGGAACGGTAACCACGACCGGTACCGCCGCGGGGGCCTGCCTGTCACAGGCGCTCAGCGCCACGACCATCAGTGCTGCGGAAAATACCATCGAATACTTCATGATCAATTCCTTCCAAAACGTTTGACGGCAATGGCCGATGCGGACAAATTCATGCCGCCCGGAGCTGCAGCCGGAAGTTAGGCAGTATCCGTTTGCCGGTCTGTGCGTTGCAACACCGAAGGAAGCAGGCGACCGGTCGCCCTGCCTGACTTGGCTGTCAGGCCTTGCCTAGCCGCGGTTCCGGAAAATGCCGCGCCTGTGTGCGGAAGCGAACGAAGCCCGCCGGGTTTTGGGTGTAAACATCGTCCCACGCACTTCAATTCTTTCCTCACAACCGGACGCAAGTCCAGGGAGCGATCATCATGAAACCAATTCTTCTCATCGGCATCGTGCTGATCGTCCTCGGTGGTGCCGTTCTCGGTTACGAGCAATACAGCTACACGACCCGGGAACAGGTTCTGCAGATCGGGTCGATCACGGCGATGGCCGAAAAGACCCCCGTCGTTTCGCTGCCGCCGCTGCTGGGCTGGTCGGCGCTGGGCAAAAAGGACTGAAGCTGCAAGGTGAGCTAACCGGCTTCTCGCGCTCCCATCCTTGTGCGTCATTCCGGCGAAAGCCGGAATCCAGAGCGCATGGCCGAGAACCCCTGGATTCCGGCATTCGCCGGAATGACGGACGAAAGGCGCCGGAATTTGCCACCTGTGCAGATCAGTTGAGTTTCATGTGTGCTGTTGACGCAGCGATCACCGTGGCGCCGGCGCCAGCGCTATGCGTCCCTGCGGGAACTCTTCGTCTTCAGTCCCGGGCAAACTGCTCGCAGAGCTTCCTCACCGCCTCGCTGTCGCCGCGAACCCGCAGGAAGGCGCCTTTCTCGTCGGCGCGTTCCTCCAGTACCTCGCAGCTGGCGAAGATGGCTCCGCGCTGCTGCTGCGCAGACCATGGCAGGAACAGCTCGGCCTCGACCAGGTCCTGGCGGAAAAACCCGACGATCGCCTCGCGCAGCAAGGCCACGTCGTCGGCACGGCGCGCGCTCATGACGATGCAGTCAGGATAGGCCGCGCGCAGCGCTGTTTCGCGTGCGGCTTGCGCCGCCGCGTCGCCGCGGTTATCTACATTGTCGATCTTGTTGAAGATGCGCAGGCGCGGCACGTCCTGGGCGCCGATCTCGGCCAGCACCTTGTCGGTGACCGCCAGTTGCCGTTCGAAGCCGGGATCGCTGGCGTCGATGACGTGGAGCAGCAGCGAGGCATCGAGCGCCTCTTCGAGCGTCGACTTGAACGAGGCGACGAGTCCGTGCGGCAGGTTCTTGATGAAGCCGACGGTGTCGCTGAGCAGCACGCGCGGCCGGCTTTCGGGCTGCAGCGCCCGCACGGTGGTGTCGAGCGTGGCGAAGAGCTTGTTTTCGACCAGAACATCGCTGCCGGTCAGCGCGCGCATCAGGGTGGACTTGCCGGCGTTGGTGTAGCCGACCAGGGCCACGTTGGCGCCGCCCTTGCGCTCCTGCCGGCGCGCGCGCTGCGTCTTGCGCTCGGCATCCATGGCGATGATTTCCTGCTGCAGGGCGGCGATCTGGTCGCGGATCTTGCGCCGGTCCAGCTCGGTGTGCGATTCGCCGGCGCCGCGCCCGCCGGTGCCGCTGCGCTGCCGTCCCTGCGGCCCGGCGAGCTTGGCCGCCTCGCGCAGGCGCGGCGCCATGTAGCCCAGGCGCGCGATCTCGACCTGCGCCCGCGCGGCGCGCGAGGTGGCGTGGCGGTGGAATATCTCGAGGATGACCATGGTGCGGTCCACGACCTCGCAGCCGACTTCCTTTTCCAGGTTGCGCGCCTGCGAGGGCGAGATTTCGTGGTCGACGAAAATGGCCTCGATCCTGCCGGCCTCGGGGTCGGCGTGCAGGGGTTTCTCGAAGGCGCCGGGCGCGGGTTCGCTATCGACGAAGGTGCGTATCTCCTCGCGCTTGCCGGTGCCCATGTAGGCCGTTGAATCGAAGCTGGAGCGCTTCTGGGTGAAGGTGGCGACGATCTCGAAACCCAGGGTCTTGGCCAGGTCGCGCAGTTCGGCCAGCGAGGCCTCGAACTCGACGTCGCTGACCTTGGGCAGTTGCACGGCCGCGACGATGGCGGGTATGGGTTTGTCTTTGGCTTCCTTGCGCATTCGGGGCGGGCGGTTCTCGGGTGGGTGAAGGCGGATGTTACCCGTCAATACGGCGGAACCGGCTGCCATTTCCATGGCCGGATGATTTCGACTTAATTGATGATGATCAATTGGCGTGGCGCTCTGCTGGTATCAAATGGAGTGGTCTCAGATTGACGCAACTCTTTCAAGCAGGAGTCCAAAATGAAAAAGCCGTTTTTGTTGCTGGCACTGGCCGGCGTCGTCGCCTTCCCGGTATGCGCACAAGGCACCATCTCTGCGAAGCAGTCCGAGGTCATGAACAAGCTTCTGGCGGTCTATGCCCAGAAGGCCAAGGTCGAGTTCAAGGAAGAGAAGGGGCGCGGAACCGCATCGGACAAGCCCTTCACGGCCGAGGACGGACGGAAGTTCTACCTCGTCCGGCGCACCTGGCAGTCGGGCGACTTCACCTGCTCGGGTTGCCATACCGAGGATCCGAAGAAGGAAGGCAAGCACATCAAGACCAAGTTGCCCATCAAGCCGCTGGCGCCTTCGGCCAATCCCGAACGCTTTGTCGATGCCAATATAGTGGAAGCCAACTTCACGGCGCACTGCATGGATCTTCACGAAAGGGATTGCACTGCCTACGAAAAAGGCAATCTCATTACCTATCTGAAGTCAGTGAAGTAAAACCCGGTTCAACGAATCCGGGAGGGGCTTGCGGCACGCTAAGCCGCCAGCCCGTCGTATACCAGCTTCATCCCCGCCGCGAGCAGCGTCCAGGCGGTGACCAGGTTGAAGCCGCGCATGTCGACGGCGTGCAGCAGGCGGTAGCCGAGGAAATAGCCGAGCGGGATCACCGGCGCCAGCAGCAGCGAGACGCCGAGGTTCGACAGGTCGATCAGGCCGAGCTGGGCGTAGGGCCCGAGCTTGGCGAAATTCACCACCGAAAAGAAGATCACCGTGGTGCCGACCAGGCGCATCTTGTCCATGTTCTGCGGCATCAGGTATTGCATGATCGGCGGACCGCCGGCATGCGAGACGAAGCTGGTGAAGCCGGCGACCGCGCTCCAGGCGATGCCGGGGCCAAGAGTCGGCGCTGACGATACGGCGTGGGCGGCGCTGCGCGCGGCGCGGAAGCGGTCGATGGCGAAGGCCATGGCCTCGATGCCGATCAGCAGCTTGATCCAGCGTCCGTCGACATGGCCGAAGGTGAGCCACCCGAGCGCGATGCCGATCATGGCGCCGGGCAGGATGATGCGCAGGTTGGCCGGATCGGCGCGGCCGCGAAACACCACCAGGCCGATGACGTCGATCGCCAGCAGGATCGGCAGCATCACCGCGGCGGCGAAGGGTGCCGATACGGCTAAAGCCATCAGCGGCACGCCGAGGCTGCCGGCGGCGCCGCCGAAGCCGGCCTTGGACATGCCGAACAGCAGCGTGGCGGCAATCGCGAGGAGCCAGAAGGCGACGGGCAGGGTGGCGGCGTGGTCGAACATTCGCCAATGATCGCTCAGAGCATGTGAATAAATCTACTGCGCGTGCCGGATCGGGGCTTGGGCGGTGCTCGCTATCCTCACATATAACAACATATGTTCCGGTAGCTGCGCTCCGGCCGCACCCCGCTGCGGCCCGCTCGCTACGATTTCCTCACAAGCTCTCGGTCTTCGCCGGCGATCCAGTCGACTGCCGCGAGCAGGGCGGCTTTCAGGTTCTCCTCGGCGGCTGCGCCGAGTGGCTCGCCCAGTTCGAAGCGCTCGCCGCGGATCGCCAGCAGCCAGCATGGAGGCGGCGCACCGTCCTCGATGTCGGCATAGACCTTGAGCACGGCCTGCGGGCTCATGGCGTGGGTGGTGAAGCTGGCGTCGCGCGCGGCTTCGATGCGGGTCAGAGAGCACGGCGCCGGGGCATCCAGGCTGGCATCGACGAAGAGCACGCGGGAGCGGCCTTGCAGGTCCAGCGCGTGTTCCACCTGCAGTTGGAAATCGGTGAGGCACTCGACCTCACCCCATTCGGGGTGGCGCACGGCGAGCGACGTGAAATGCTCGACGAACAGCGGTCCCAACGCATCGTCGCCGCGGCTGGGATTGCCCCAGCCGAAGATCAGGGTCGGTGCGGTCAAGAAACGTCGCGAATCAAGCCGCGATGGTCGCGTGTCGCTGCGTCGATCACCGTACCGTCAGCGCCGACTATTGCGACCTCGAGCGGCATCTGCCCCAGCGCATGGGTGGCGCAGGAGAGGCAGGGATCGAAGGCGCGGATGGCGATCTCGATGTGGTTGAGCAGGCCTTCGGTGATCTCGACGCCGTCGATGTACTGCCTGGCCACTTCGCGCACCGCCGTGTTCATGGCCTGGTTGTTGTGCGTGGTGGAGACGATCAGGTTGGCGCGGATAACCTGGTCGTTTTCATCGACGCGGTAGTGGTGGATCAGCGTGCCGCGCGGGGCTTCGATGACGCCGACGCCGCGTTCCTGGCGTTCGCCGGTCGCCATCAGGTCGCCACCTGTAATGTCGTCGTCGTGGAGCAGGTCCTTGATGGTTTCGGCGGCGTGGAGCATTTCGATCATGCGTGCCCAGTGGTAGCCGAGCGTCGCGCCGGTAGCGCTGCCGCCGTCGAAGGCCATGAATTCCTCGCGTTCCTTGTCCGCCAGCGGCGTCGGGATGCTGTCGCAGAGTGTGACGCGGGACAAGGGGCCGACGCGGTAGGAACCGTCATCGGGGCCCAGCGACTTGAAGAAGGGAAACTTCATGTAGGACCAGGGCTTGACGTCCTCGGCGATGACATCCCAGTAGCGGCCGTAATTGAAATGGTCGAACAGGGTCTTGCCGTCGGCATCGCGTGCGCGCAGGCCGCCGTGGTAGAGGTCCATCGCACCGTCGGGGCTGACCAGGCACATGCCCGCCGAGCGGAAGCGGCCGAAGGCGTTGTACTCGACCAGATTCTGCTCGAACAATTGCCGGATCATGCCGACGGCGTCGCGACTCCAGGCCACCATCTGATAGGCATCCTTGAGCAGTTCGGCGCGCTCGCCGGCAGTGAGCGACTTGTTCACGCCGCCGGGAACCGAGCCGGTGCCATGCACGCGCTTGCCGGCGGTCATGCGGATTACTTCCTGGCCGTACTTGCGCAACAGCACGCCTTTCTTCGCAATCTCGGGATGCGCGGCGACGACGCCGACGATGTTGCGCTTCGCCATGTCGGAGCCGAAACCGAACAGGAGGTCGGGCGAGGCCAGATGGAAGAAGTGCAGGGCGTGGGATTGCAGGATCTGGCCGGCATGCATCAGGCGGCGGATTTTTTCCGCGGTCGGCGTCAGTTGCTTGACGCCCAGCATCATGTCCAGTGCCTTCGAGGCGGCGAGGTGGTGCGACACCGGGCAGATGCCGCACAGGCGCTGCACCATGACCGGTACTTCCCAGTAGGGGCGGCCCTGGATGAACTTCTCGAAGCCGCGGAATTCGACGATGTGCAGGCGCACCTGATGCACCTTGTTGTCGGCGTCGAGCAGGATGGTGACCTTGCCGTGGCCCTCGACCCGCGAGACGGGATCGATGGCGACGCGGCGCAGTTTCTCGGGGGATGTGGCGGTTTCCAGTTCGAATGTCATGGCGATTTCAATCGTAGTGAAGCAGGCCGTGGCCTAGGGTCGGCGTGCGGCCGGCGAGCAGGTCGGTCAGCAGTTTCCAGATGGCGTCGGCCGGCGGCGGGCAGCCGGGCAGGAAGTAATCGACCTTGACCACTTCGTGGATCGGGTGCACCTGGTTCAGCGGCAATGGCAGTTCCGGATCATTGGGAATACCGCCATGGGACAGTCCGGCCTCGGTCTGGTACACCTCTTCGAGGATGTCGCGCAGGTCGAGGTGGTTGCGCTGTGCCGGCAGGCCGCCGTTGATGGCGCAGGCGCCGACGGCGACGATGATTTTGCAGTTGCTGCGGAACTCGCGCAGCACGTGAACGTTCTCGGCGTTGCACAGCCCGCCTTCAATGAGGCCGAGGTCGCAGGGCCCGCAGTGCTTGATGTCGGTCAGCGGCGAACGGTCGAATTCGATCAGGTCGAGCAGCTTGATGATGCGCTCGTCGATGTCGAGGAAGGACATGTGGCAACCGAAACAGCCGGCGAGGCTGGTGGTGGCGACCTTCAATTTTTTCGCCGCAACAGGTGCAGCATTCATCGGCCCGTTCATGCTGTCGGCTCCTTGACCTGTTCGTTGATCGGCGTTTTGTCGTAGCGCCGGTCGCCGATGGGCACGGCGAAGCCCTTGCGCTTCTTCAGGATTACCCCCACCGGGCAGATGTTGGCGGCGCGGTCGGAGAGCGCGAAGTCGGTGTCGGCCAGCCGGCCCGATTCGCTGTTGATGTGGATGCGGCGGCCGAGGATGCCGCGCCCGCCCATGGCGAAGACGTTCTTGCCGTCTACCTCGCGCGAGGCCGTGACGCACAGGCTGCACATGATGCAGCGGTTGAAGTCGAGCAGGATGTCGGGATGCGAGGCATCAACCGGGCGGTCGGGATAGAACATGTCGAAGTGCGGCGACATCATCTTCAACTCGTAGGCCGTGGCCTGCAGCGCGCAGTCGCCGCTTTTCTCGCAGGACGGGCAGAAGTGGTTGCCTTCGACGAAGAACATCTGCAGCATGGTGCGCCGCTTGTCGTCGAGCTCGGCGGTGCGGTTTTCGACCGTCATGCCGGCCTGCGCTTCCATGGTGCAACTGGAACCGAAGCGGCCATTGACTTTGACGGTACACAGCTTGCAGGAGCCGTGCGCGGGGAAATCCGGATGCCAGCACAGGTGCGGGATATACACGCCCGCCGCCTTGGCGGCCTGCATGATGGTCTGCCCCGGCGTGAAGGGAAGGTCTTCGCCGTCAAGCTGGAAGCTGTTGTTGGTGTCGTTCATACCTCTGCCTCGTTTGAAAGGTGCGCGCCGGCGTCGTCGCGGCCCGTCATCTGCCGCGCCTCGGAAAGTGCCGCATCGAGATCGAAGGCCGGCTCGTAGTCGAGCGACTGCAGACGGCGTTCGTAGGCGGGGCGGAACTTGTTGAGGGTGTCGAACACCGGGTTGCACGCGCTGTTGCCCAGGCCGCAATGGCTGGCCCCCTGCATCAGGCGGTGCAGCTTGAACAGTTCGTTGATGTCGTAGGGCGAACCATGGCCACGGGAAATCTTGTCCATCATGTTCTTCACCAGGGTCGTGCCGACGCGGCAGGGTGTGCAGAAGCCGCAGGACTCGTGGGCGAAGAAGTGGGCGAAATTGCGCGCCACCTCGAACATGTCGCGCGTGTCGTCGAAGATCATGAAGGCACCGGCCGTGGGCAGGTCCTCGAAGGCGATGCGACGGCCGAATTCCTCGGCGGCGACGCAGATGCCCGATGGCCCGGAAATCTGCACCGCCTGCGAATCGGTGGCGCCGCAGTCGTCGAGCACCTGACGCACGCTGACGCCGTAGGGATATTCGTAAATGCCCGGCCGCTCGCAATCGCCGCTGACCGACAGCAGCTTGGTGCCGGCGGATTTTTCCGTGCCGTGCTGCGCATACCATGCACCGCCATGAGTGGCGATCAGGCAGGCGGCGGCCAGGGTTTCGACGTTATTTACCGTCGTCGGCTGGTCGAGATAGCCGCAGGTGACGGGGAAGGGCGGGCGGATGCGCGGCCGGCCCGGTTTGCCTTCCAGCGATTCGATCAGCGCCGATTCCTCTCCGCAGATGTAGGCGCCGGCGCCGAGATGGATCTCGATGTCGAACTCGAAATCGCTGCCGAGGATGTTCCTGCCCAGCAATTTCTCCGCTCGCCGTGCCGCCAGCGCCGACTCCAGGGGTTCCAGCATGTAACGGTACTCACCGCGCAGGTAGATGAGGCCCTTCTTCGCGCCGACCACCAGGGCGGCGATGCTCATGCCCTCGAACACCATGCTGGAGTACGAAGTCAGCAGCACGCGATCCTTGAAGGTGCCCGGCTCGCCTTCGTCGGCGTTGCAGACCACGTAATGTGCCGGATTTGGGCCATGGCCTGCCGCATTGCGGCAGGCATCCCATTTCAGTCCAGTGGAGAAGCCGGCACCGCCACGCCCCCTCAGTTTGCCGCCCTTGATTTCGTCCAGCATGGCCTGCGGCCCGCGTTCCAGCGCGGCCTTCAGCGCCTGGCCCGGCTTCAACTCATTCCCCAGCAGGATGTCCTTGCGGCGGATGTTGTCCTCCACCGCGAACCATTCGGCCGGCCATTCGGCCACGGGCTTCTCCTCGCGGATGAGGCCGACCATTTCACCGAGGCGCCCGTGGGTCATTTGCGGAATGGCCCGGTAATTCACCAGCACAGCCGGGCCCTGGTCGCACATGCCGGTGCAGGACGTGGTATTGACGCTGACCAGGCCGTCTTCGGAGACGCGGCCGGGTTCGAGCCAGAGCTTCTTGCACATCGCGTCCATCAGTTCGGCATTGCCGAGCATGCGGTCGGTGATGTTGTCCGACCAGAGCACGCAGTATTTGCCGCGCGGCCGGGTATGGAAGAAGCTGTAGAAGGAGGCCGTGCCACTGACCATGGCGCGCGGCCAGCCGATGCCTTCGGCTACGCGCGTCAAGGTCGCCGGAGAAAGCCAGCCCAGCTGCTCCTGAACTTCGCGCAGGATCTGCACCAGGCGCGTGCCGTCGCGGCGGTGACGGTCGAGTACGGTGTCTATGGCATGGTTATCGGACATGGATGCAAGCTCCCGTGAAATGCAAACAAAGTACCTATTGCAATGCAGCATATCCCTCTTATTTGGCAGGGGTTTAATCCAGGTCAATACTTTGTTGTCGGGCCCGAGTCTTGCTTGCAGGAAAAGGGCCCGGAACCGGGTTTTCGGGGTGCAGGAAGATTTTCCCGATGCCCTCTGCTAGCATCCATTTTTTGTACCCTATTGAGCGCCAGACGCTTGCCATGACCTACGACAGTCCCTTTGCCGCGCTGGGCAATACCCGTGACACCGCCGAGGTGGAGGCGCAGGTGGCGGCGATCGTCGGCAGTTTTGCGCCGGGACATGACCTGACGCGCATCGCTGGCTCCTTCGAACTGCTCGACCGGTCCTTCGACGGCAATCTTTCCGGCTACCAGAAGCTGAAGACCCTGTATCACAACCGCACCCATACCAACGAGGTGGTGCTTTGCACCGCGCGGATGCTGCACGGCCTGCACCTGGCAGGGCAGGGGCTGGACGGCGACCATATCGACGCGGCGCTGATCGGCGCATTGATGCACGATGTCGGCTATCTGATGAATGACGAGGAAGCCAGCGGTACCGGCGCCCAATTCACCGCCAGCCACGTCATGCGCGGCGTCGAGTTCACGCGCCGGCACCTGACGGACTTGCCGCCGGCGCTGCTCGAAGCGACCACCAAGGTGATACTGCTTACCGACCACCGCAAACATCCCGGCTGGGTCACGTTCGACAACCTGCAGCAACAGCGGGCGGCCTATGCCACGGCGACGGCCGACCTGATCGGACAGATGGCGAACCGGGAATATCTCGAACGCGTGCTCCTGCTCTATTTCGAATTCGAGGAAGCGCAGATGGGTGGCTTCGCCGACATCCACGACCTGCTGGAAAAGACCACGGCCTTCTACCGCATGACCAAGGGCCGGCTCGATCAGGACCTGAACGGAATGTCGGTCTGCCTGGCACGGCACTTCGGCAAGCAGCAGGGTGCCGAGCGAAACTTCTACCAGGAATCGATAGACCGCAATCTCGATTATCTGGATAGTGTGGTGAAGACCGGGCGCGAGCACCGGCTAGAGCGCCTCAAGCGCGGCGGCGTAGTGGAAAAGGTACTGGACCTGAGCGCAAGTCACTGATGGAACGCATCACCATTTCGCTCGATACGGAACTGGCGGCCGAGTTCGACCGGCTAATTGCCGAGCGTGGCTATCAGAACCGCTCCGAGGCGGTGCGCGACGTGCTGCGCGCGCATCTCGAAGCCGCGCGGCAGAACCGCGGCGACGCCACCCATTGCGTCGCCAACCTGTCCTACGTCTATAACCACCACGAGCGCGATCTCGCCGAGCGCCTGACGGCCCTGCAGCACGGCCAGCACGACCTGACGGTAGCTTCCATGCACGCCCACCTCGACCACGAGAACTGCCTCGAAAGCGTCTTCCTGCGCGGGCCGACCGCGGCGGTGCGCGCCTTTGCCGATGCGCTGGTCGCCGAACGCGGCGTGCGCCATGGGCAACTCAACCTGATCGATGTCGATGTCGATGGCGGGCGTGCGCATGGCCATGGTTACCGGCCTGCCGGCAGCGGGCACGGGCATGTGCATCTGAAGCCCAAGACTTAGGGGAACGCGGATCACGTGCCATATCGTCATTCCGGCGAAAGCCGGAATCCAGGAGAATCAGGGCACTGGACACCGGCTTCCGCCGGTGTGACGGCTTATTTGGCGGCTCCCTAGCTGTGGCGCTACCGGATCACCTCGTCCTCGCCGCACGCGATCTCGATGCCGGCGCCGCCTGGCTGGAGCGGCACCTCGGCGTTGCGCTGGTCCCCGGTGGCAAGCATGTGCGCATGGGCACGCACAACCGCCTGCTTGGACTTGGCGACAACTTCTACCTCGAACTGATCGCGATCGACCCGACGGCACCGCCGCCGGACCGGCCGCGCTGGTTCGCGCTGGACCGCTTGCCGGCGGCGGATCGCCCGCGCCTGATCCATTGGGTTGCGCGCAGCGATGACATTTCGCGCGCCGCGGCGTCCGGCAGCGAAGCACCGGGCGACATCCTGCCCATGGAACGCGGCGATTACCGCTGGCGCATCACCGTACCGCCGGACGGATCACTGCCCGGCGACGGTCTGGTGCCGACGCTGATCCAGTGGGATGTCCCCTTTCACCCGGCGTCGCGCCTGCCGGACAGCGGCTGCCGCCTGATGAAGCTGGAGGGTTTCCATCCGCAGCCGGCACGCATCCGGACGGCGCTGGACAGCCTGGGTCTTGGTTCGCGGCTCGATGTACATCCCTGCGGGAACGGCGAGCCGGTGCAACTGGTGGCCTACATACGTACGCCGGGCGGTTTGGTCGAACTCGACTGAAGCCGCGTCAGTTCGACGTGCCTTCGGCCAACCGCGTGCCGCGCGCCAGCCAGTTGCCGACAAGGAAGCTGGCCGTCACCACGACGATGACGCCGAGGCCGACCAGCAGTTCCTTGCCGTCATACCACATTGAAATGTCGGCGTTCAGCCAGCGCGCGAGGCCGAAGCCGGCGACGCCGAAGCTGATCGCGGCGACCATGAGGCCCATGACGCGCGAGGCGATGCGCGCGCGGTGGTCGGCGCGGCGCAGCAGGCCGGCGATCCACAAACCGTTGGCGCCGTCGGCCAACAGCATGCCGGTGGTGAAGGCCACACCCAGCATCAGGGCGTGGGCGATGCCGCCGTGCTGCGTGGCGGTGACCGCGAACAGCGCGGCCTGGCTCATGGTGTCGAAGGACAGTGCGAACAGCGCACCGACGGCGGCAATCGCCAGCGGATGCGAGGTCGCCTGCAGGCGGCGCAACAGGCCGGCCTTGATGCCGACCGTCGCCACCATCTCGCCGGCCGGCGCTGTCAGCACCGCGCGCAGGTTGAGGGTGCCGAGCAGGGTGAGGAAGCCGATCGAAATCCAGGTGCCGAGGTCCTCCATCCATGCCGGCACCTGCCACTGCGTCGAGGCCACGCCGACCGCCAGCGCGATCAGCATGACAATGGCGCCGTGCCCCAGAGAAAACAGCGAGCCGCACCAGCGCGCACGCGACGGGGCAAAGCGCAGGTTATGGCGGGTCAGGCCGTCGATGGTGGCAAGGTGGTCGGCGTCAAGTCCATGCCTGGCGCCGAGGACGAAGACGAGGGCTAACAGGGCGATCCATTCAGTGAGGCTTTCCATGGGCGTTGGCCTTTGGCAGTGAATGCGGTATGAAGTCTAGTAAATTCTTCATACAAAAACCATGCCTGAGGCCACCTAAAAATCATTCGTGCTAGAACAATAAGTTAAAGCGATTTACCGTGCCGTGAATGATTAGTGCCTAAGCGCCTGATGCTGCCAGCTATCCGGGTCGAAGCAGGGGTTGGCAGGATTGAAAAGTCGGCGTTGGCCGCACGGCAAATCCAAGGAACCACTGATCAAGCCACATTTCGTCCCCGGATCAGGTCCGGGGCAGGCTATTCCGGCGAAAGCCGGAATCCAGAAGAATCGTGGCACTGGACACCGGCTTTCGCCGGTGTGACGGCATTTTTAGAAATACCCGGCAAGTACCGCAAACGAGAGAACAGCCGCCAATGAAAAGACCAATGGACGCCCGTATGTGCTAAGGTCGTCGACCCCCGTAACGTGACGTTTTGAATGGCCGCCAATCCCTTTTTCAGTAGCGACGCGCTGGGCGAGTTTGCCGGCCGCTTTGATGGCGCGACGCTGCAGCGCGGTCGCGACTACGCCGGCGAGGGCCGCGTGCAGGTGAAGCGCGTCGAGCGGGCGCCCGGCGAAATCCATGTCGAAGCCGCGGTGCAGGGCTCGCGCAAGCATCCCTACGAGGTCGATCTGTGGCTGGAACTGGATCCGGCCGGCGCGATTATCGACGTCGACAATTCCTGCATGTGCCCCATGCGCGAGAATTGCAAGCACGTCGTGGCGGCGCTGCTGAACCTGGGGCAGACGACGGATATCGGACGTTTTGCCGGGAATGGAAATGCGCCGTCACGGGATGACGCGGGCTACCCCGAACCCAGTGCGGCGACACTCGACTGGCTGGGTTCCCTCGATCAGCCGGAAGCCGAAAAATCGACCGCAAAAAATTCCGAGGCGCGCGTCGTCTATCTGCTGCGGCCGGGCAGCCCGCCCAGCCTCAGCCTGGGCAAGAGCCGGCCCATCAAGAAGGGCGGCGCCGGCAAACCGGCGGTGTACCGGCCGCAACCCTATGATCTGGGCAGCACACGCAGCCATCGCGATTTCATTCTCGACGAGGACGTCACGCCGCTGCGGCTGTTCCTCGCCTTGCAGGCAGGGGGCGGCTATTTCTACAACGAAGCCGTCGACCTGACCGGCGACACCGGCGCACTGCTGCTGCGCCTGGCGCTGCGCACGGGCAGGCTGTATCTCGACGGCCTGGTCGAACTGCCTCTCGAGTCCGGCGCGCCGAGGCCGCTCAAGCTGTCGTGGACGCACAATCTGGCCGGCCTGCAGCAACTGGCTTTCGACCTTCCGGCATCCCTGCAGATGATCCCGACCTGGCCGCCGTTCTATCTGGATACGGCGGCGAGGATGGTCGGCGAATTGCAGTCCGATCTCTCCGCGGACCTGCTGCAGCAGCTGATGTCCGCGCCGCCGCTGAACGAGGCCGACGCGCCCCTGGTGCGCGAGCGTTTGACCCAGCTGGCGCAGGAGAGGCATGTCTCACTGCCGCTGCCTGACGCGCCGGAAGCCGTGGCGGCGGGAAAGCCGGAAGCCCGCCTGGTGCTGACGCAGGGCCGCTTCCGTCACCTCGCCATGGGCCGCCTGCACGACGATCTGGCGCTCGCGGTGCTGTATTTCGACTACCCGCAAGGGCTGACCGCGGTGGGTGCGGAACGTCCGCCGTCGTTCATGCGGCAGCGGCTGGGCGGCGAGTGGCAGACGCTGCAACGCGACCTGACCGCGGAAAGCGGGATCTGGCAACAGGTGCGTGCCGTCGGGCTGGAAAGCTGGCAGCGCAGCCTGGCGAACCACCAGCGTTCCGAGGGCACCGAGGATGGCCTGATGCCGCCCCGCAACGATGCCGTCGGCTGGTTGAGCTTCCTCAACGAGGGCGTGCCCGAACTTGAGCGGCAAGGCATCCCCGTGGTTTTTGCCGATGATTTTCCCTATTGCATCGCGCAGGCGGAGGACTGGTTCGTCGCGGTCGAGGAGTCCGTCGGCAGCGACTGGTTCGATCTCGACCTGGGCGTGACCGTCGCCGGCGAGCGCGTCAGCCTGGTGCCGCCGCTGCTGCGCCTGCTGAGTGAACAGCCGGACCTGCTCGGCGTGGTGCGCGGTCTCGAAGACAGCCAGACATTCCCGGTGGCACTCGATGCGCGCCGCATCCTGCCGGTGCCGGCCGGGCGTCTGAAAGCATGGCTGCTGCCCCTGCTGGAGTTTCTCGACGAGGACCGGCCGCGCCTGTCGCGCCACAACGCCGCGGCCCTGGCCGGACTGGAAGGTCTGCCGACGCAATGGATAGGCGGTGAGGAACTGCGCGCTCTGGGCCGCCGCCTGAACGACTTTTCCGGCATGACCCATCACCCGCAGGCGCCGGGATTCATGGCCACGCTGCGCCCCTACCAGCAGATCGGCCTCGACTGGCTGCAGTTCCTGCGCGAATACGGCCTGGCCGGAATCCTTGCCGACGACATGGGCCTGGGCAAGACGGTGCAGACCCTGGCCCACCTGCATCTGGAAATGGCCTCGGGCCGGGCCGACCGCCCCAGCCTGGTGGTGGCCACGACCAGCCTGATGGCCAACTGGCGCAACGAGGCGGCGCAGTTTGCGCCCGATCTCAAGGTGCTGACCCTGCACGGCAAGGACCGCGCCGAACGCTTCGGCGAGATCGCCGGGGCCGACCTGGTGCTGACCACCTATCCGCTGCTGGTGCGCGACCGCGAAACCCTGCTGGCGCAGGACTGGCATCTGCTGGTGATGGACGAGGCGCAGTTCATCAAGAACCCCAAGGCGCAATCGCATCAGGTCGCGCGCTCGTTGCGGGCACGCCATCGCCTGTCGCTGACCGGGACGCCGCTGGAAAACCACCTGGGCGAACTCTGGGCGCAGTTCGATTTCCTGATGCCGGGCCTGCTCGGCAATTCCAAGCGCTTTACCCAGGTGTTCCGCACCCCTATCGAAAAGCTCGGCGACGACGAAATGCGCGTGCGCCTCGCCGAGCGGGTACGGCCTTTCCTGCTGCGGCGGACCAAGGAACAGGTGCTGAAGGATCTGCCGCCGCGTACCGAGATGGTGCGCTGGGTGGAAATCGAGGGCGGCCAGCGTGACCTCTACGAATCCCTGCGCGTGGCCTTCGACCGCAAGCTGCGCCTGGTGCTGACCGAGCAGGGCGTGGGCCGCAGCCAGATCATGATTTTCGACGCGCTCTTGAAGCTGCGGCAGATCTGCTGCGATCCGCGCCTGGTCAAGCTGCCTGCCGCCGAAGCGCTGGTGAAGAAAGGCCACGCCCATTCGGCCAAGCTGGCGACCCTGATGGAAATGCTCGATGAATTGCTCGACGAAGGTCGCAAGGTGCTGCTGTTTTCGCAATTCACTTCTATGCTGGCGCTGATCGAGCTGGAGCTCGAAAAACGCGGCATCCGCTACGCCAGGCTTACCGGCCAGACCCGCGACCGCGAAACGCCCATCAGCGACTTCCAGGAAGGCCGCGTGCCATTGTTCCTGATCAGCCTGAAGGCCGGCGGCACGGGACTCAACCTGACCGCGGCCGACACCGTGATCCACTACGACCCCTGGTGGAATCCGGCGGTGGAAGAGCAGGCCACGGCGCGTGCCCATCGCATCGGACAGGACAAGCCGGTATTTGTTTATAAGCTGATGACCCAGGGCACGGTCGAAGAAAAGATCCTCGCCCTGCAGGGCCGCAAGCGCGGCCTCGCCGACCAGTTGCTGAAGCAGGGCGGTGCCGGCGGCGAAGGCGGCGGCCATCTGTTGACTGCCAGCGATCTGGATGTGCTGTTCCAGCCCCTGGTTTAGTGTTGCAGCCAAAGAGCGACTTATGAACCAAGTTGCGTCATTCCCGCGAAAGCGGGAATCCAGTGGCCTTCGCGGACAAAGGCGCTAGGTTCCCGCTTTCGCGGGAACGACGGGTGCCTTTTTCAGTGTTCCGTCAAGAATGCAACACCGCACTAGCCTGAGAACCTGCGCATAAATTGCGTGCGAGAATGTTCCATCCCAAACAAAAATCGGAGGAATGATCATGATGAAACTTTACTACGGTCCGGGTGCCTGCTCGTTCGTGCCCCATGCCGGGCTCGAGGCGATCAAGGCCGCCACGGGCGAGAACTTCGAAGCGCAAAGCGTCAAACTGCACAAGGGCGAACAGCAAACCCCTGAATACCTGGCGCTGAACCCGCTGGGACTGGTGCCGGTGCTGGTGGTCGACGGCCAGCCGCTCTCCCAGATCGTGGCGATCTGCGATTACCTCGACCGGCGCCATCCGCAGGCCGGGCTGCTGCCGGCCGAGCCGTGGCAACGCGCGCAGGCGATGTCCACCTTTGCCTGGATGAACAATACCGTGCATCCGACTTTCACCCACATCTTCCGTCCCTCAAAATTCGCTTCCACGGAAGACGCCCAGGCCGACGTCAGGAACGTCGCCGTGGCCACGTTTCGCGAGCACCTCGAGCGCATCCAGGGCATGGCGGCCAAGGCCGCGCCCTTCCTGCTCGGCGACAAGTTCTCCTTCGTCGATGCCTATGCGCTGACCTTCCTGCGCTGGGGCGGTCTCGGCGGCATCGATCCGGCATCGCTGCCGGTCTACCGGGCCTATGTCGAGCGCGTCGCGGCGCATCCGGCGGTGGCGGCCGCGATGGCGCGCGAAGGCATCAACCTCGACACCTACAAGCCGAAGTAGGGCGCAGCGACAGGCGGGATGCGGGCATGAGCCTGTTCGACGCAAGTTACACCGCGCGGCGCATCGCCGTCGGCGGCACGGAAATCCACGCCCTGGTGCGGCCCAACCCGGGCAGGCCGGTGCTGCTGCTGTTGCACGGCTATCCCGAGACGCATGTCATGTGGCACCGGCTGGCGCCGCTCGTCGCCGAGGATTTTTCCCTGGTGATTCCAGACCTGCGCGGCTATGGCGATTCGGGCAAGCCGCCGTCGGCTCCGGAGGCGGCGAACCAGTCCAAGCGCGCCATGGCGCAGGACATGGCGGAACTGATGACGGCGCTGGGCCACGAGCGTTTTCATGCCGCCGGGCACGATCGCGGCGCGCGGGTCCTGCACCGGCTGTGCCTCGACCACCCGGCGCGCATCCTCAGCGCCTGCATCATGGACATCGCGCCGACCCTGACCACTTTCGCCCTGACCAACCAGGCCCTGGCGACCGCCTACTTCCACTGGTTCTTCCTGATCCAGAAGGCGCCGCTGCCCGAGCGCATGATCGCCGCCGACCCGGAGTCCTGGCTCAGGGGCTGCCTCACGCGCTGGAGCGTAGGCAACGACCCGGCGTTTTCATACGAGGCCGTGGCCGAGTACGTCCGCTGCTTTTCCGATCCGGAAGCCATCCGCGCCAGCTGCGACGACTATCGCGCCGCCGCCGGGATCGACCTCGCGCATGACGCGGCGGACGCCGGACGTCGCATCGAGGTGCCGCTGCTGGTGCTGTGGGGCGCGCGCGGCTTCGTCGGCCGCAATTACGACGTGCCGGCCCTGTGGCGGGAGAAGGCCGGCGATGTCAGGGCCGCGGCCCTCGACTGCGGCCACTTCCTGCCGGAAGAAGCACCGTCGGCAGTGGCCGGCCATCTGCGCGAATTCATCGGCGCCTCGAATAGCGTGAAATTCGATTGCGAAGGTCTATGACGAAAAACAAATGTCATGCTGACCCCTTTAGTTCATGACGACAAACAAATGTCATGCTGACCCATTTAGTTCCATTTAGTTCTCTTTAGTTCTGCTTGGGCAGACTTCCCTCGATGGCAGTAGCAATGGGTTGTATCACTCCTATCTCTCCTTGGTGTCGCGTGAGGTTAGAGTGTTGGCGGGTTCATCCGCCGGCCGGTGCAAACATCTGTTCCATTTCGCGCCGTACCTTGTATGCACGGGTGCCGGTGTCCATCGTCACGTCGGCCCAGCTCAGGCTCTGGCCTTTCTTTACCGGGCGCATCAGTTTGACGTTGTGCGCCAGGCCGAGCGGCAACCCGCCCATCTGTATTGAACTAGCGGCAGGCAGCAATTTTCCCCAGACCGTGTAGCCGCCTTCACCATCGAGCATCTCGCCTGCTCTCAGGTCGCGCTTGGCGGTAGCTACCACATCGGCGTTCCAGCAGGTCGCCACGCCGGTGGGCTCGCTGCGCAGGGCCACACTGGCCACCGAGATGCCCACTTCAAGGCCGATCAGGTGCCAACGCTTGTAGAGCGTGAAGTAGCGGCCGCTCGGATCGGTGTGAGCGTTGTATTCCTCAAAGCAGTTCTTGATGTAGTCGGTCTCGGC
>CAIZKA010000173.1 GCA_903933395.1 uncultured beta proteobacterium
CGGGCAGCTTTCCCGCCCTGCTCGACAACGCGCCCTTCCTGCTGCCGGGGGAGGACGTGGCGATCCGGCCGAAGCTGCTGCAGTGGCTCGATGCCAAGGGCGTGCGGCCGCGGATCGTCGGCGAGTTCGATGACAGCGCGCTGATGAAATCCTTCGGCCAGGCCGGTGCCGGCCTGTTCGTCGCGCCGACCGCCATCGCCGCCCATGTCTGCGAGCAATACAAGGTCGTGGAAATCGGCCGCATCGACACGGTGGTCGAACACCTCTATGCAATCAGCACCGAGCGGCGGCTGACCCATCCCGCCATCGTGGCGATCAGCAAGGCGGCGCGGCGGGACATTTTCGGCGGCATCAAGCACTGACCCGGATGACCAACCGCCCGCCCGTCCGGCGATTGTCAGGCACCGGTTGTCAGCCTAGAATGCCTCTCGCCGCGGCGGACGTCGATCGCGGCACATCCAAACGCGAACTTGCGGAGCGGCCAATGCGAAACACGGGCACCGGAGCGGAAACTTGCTGAGGCGGCGGCTCGTCGCCTGCCTGCTCCTGCTTGGCATGCTTGCCGCCCCGGCGGCATGGGCGCAGACGGCGCCCGACCCCGAACAACAGCGCCGGCTGGCGGAACAGAAACTCAAGCTGGTCGAGATGCTGGTCAATTCGCCGGCCGCCCAGGCCAGCAGCACCAGCAAGGATGCCGAGGTTGCCGGGCTGGTCGAGCGCGGGCGCGAACTGCTCAAGCAGGCCAAGGAAAACCTGGCGGCGCAGCGCTATCCGGAGGCGGCGCAGGCGCTGGACGAAGCCTTGCGCAGCGTGTCGAAAGCCAATAGCCGGAATTCCGGCGGCCTGTCCGACAGCGTGCAGAAGCAGCGCTTGCAGGACATGAGCGAGCAGGTGACCACCTACCGCGCCTCGCTGGCGGAACTGGCGAAGAGCCAGGGCGGCGGCGGCAGCGCACAGGCCGCGCTGCAGCGCGTCGATGCGCTGGCCGACGAGGGCCGCAAGCTTGCCGCCGCCGGACGACTGGGCGACGCCAACAAGAAAATGGCGGAGGCCTACAAACTGGAGGTGGAGGAAATCTCCCGCCTGCGCGCCGGCCAGGAAGTGGTGATGTCGCTCAAGTTCAACACGCCGGCCGACGAATACGCCTATGAGCAGAAGCGCTTCCAGTCGAACGAAATCCTGGTCGGCATGATGATCGGCGAAGGTCGCGCCGAGGGCGACAAGCGCCGCCTGGTCGATGGCTTCCTCAATGAGGCGGGGCGGTTCAAGGCGTCCGCGATCGAGCAGTCGATCAACAACAATTTCAAGGAGGCCGTGTCCCTGATGGAGAAAGCCGTGGCCCAGCTCAACCGCGCCCTGCAGACCATGGGCGTGCCGGTATTCTAGGAAAGTACTGATCAAGTGCCAATTCGTCATTCCGGCGAACGCCGGAATCCAGAAGAATCAAGATGCTGGACACCGGCCTTCGCCGGTGTGACGGCTTATCCGGTGTTTCCCGGGGGAAGATCATGATGAAGTCATTGATTCGCCTGTGGCTGGTGCTCGCTTTTGCGCTGACGGCACATTGGGCCCAGGCCGCCGATGCCGCGGCGATCAACCTGGCCGGCCAGCAGCGCATGCTGTCGCAGCGCATCGTCAAGTCCTGGTGCCAGATCGGGCTCAACGTGCTGCCGGCCGTTTCCAAGGCGCAGCTCGACGAGGCGGTGCGGCTGTTCGAAAGCAACCTGCAGGCGCTCGATATCGCGACCAGCAGCCCCGAGGCGCGCAACGCGCTGGCCGGCCTGCGCGCCGCGTGGGCGCCGCTGCGCAGCGGGGCCGCCGGCGTCATCCGCCAGTCGGATGCGGCACAACTGGATGCCCGCGCTGAAGACGTGCTGATGGCGGCGGAACGGCTCACCCGCGTCATGCAGGACCAGACGAGCGAGCCGGTCAGCCGCTGGGTCAACCTGGCCGGCCGCCAGCGCATGCTCTCGCAGCGCCTGATCAAGGTGTACATGCTGCAGCAATGGGGCGTCACCAGCGCCACACTGCGCGACGAAACCGAGCGCGTGCAGAACGAATTTGCCGGCGCCCTGGCCAGCATGCAGCAGCAGGCCGACAACAACCCGACGCTGCGCACGGAGCTCGACAACCTGGCGCTGCAGTGGGAATGGTTGAGAACGGTACTGGCCACCGAGGGCGCGGATTCCTTCCGTCTGATCATGGCCGAAGGCGGCGAGGCGATACTGCAACTGGCCGACCAGATCACGCTGCTTTACCTGCTGTCTGCCAAGTAAGCGATTTAGTGAAGCACTAGTCATGTCACGTTTCGTCATTCCGGCGAAAGCCGGAATCCAGAAGAATCATGGCGCTGGACACCGGCTTTCGCCGGTGTGACGGATTATTCAGCGATTTCCAGGAGACCCCGGATGCCCATCGATCGTCGCCAGTTCCTCCAGGCCAGCGCAGCGCTCGGCGCCTCGCTCGCCGTGCCGGCGCCCCTTTTTGCCTCCGTAAAGGCCACGGAGCGGCGCATCGAGCTGACTTCGTCAGCATTCAGCGTGGCGCTCGATCCGGCCGATACCGCGCGCACCGCGGTCTGGGGTTTCAACGAGCAGTTGCCGGGGCCGACGCAGCGCTTCCGCCGTGGCGACAGCGTGCACTTTGCCGTCAGGAACGATCTGCCGCAGGACACCGCCGTGCATTGGCACGGCCTGCGCGTACCCAACGCCATGGACGGCGTGCCGCGCGTGACGCAGCATCCGATCCCGCCCGGCGGCAGCTTCGATTACCGCTTCGAACTGCGCGATTCCGGCACCTACTGGTACCACCCGCATCAGGCCAGCTTCGAGCAGGTATCGCGCGGGCTCTACGGCGCGCTGATCGTCGAGGAGGAAAAACCGCCGCAGGTCGATCGCGACGAGGTGTGGGTCATCTCGGACATCAAGCTCAACGTGCAGCGCCAGCAGGTGGAAGACTTCGGCCGCATCCTCGACATCGCCAACGACGGGCGCATCGGCAACCAGATCCTGGTCAACGGCCTGGTGGCCGGGCCGCAGCGCAAGCTCGAGGTCCGCGCCGGCGAGCGCCTGCGCCTGCGCCTGATCAACGCCGCCTCGGCGCGCTTTTTCCGCCTCGCCATCGAGGGCCATCAGGCGCGCATCATCGCATTCGACGGCCAGGGCGTGACGCCGCATCCGCTCCCGGCCGACGGCCTGGCGCTATGGCCGGGCATGCGCGTCGACCTGATCATCGACTGCATGGGCGCAGCCGGTCAGAGCTTTTCCCTGCGCGACCTGGGCCGCCCGCCGGCCGCCGCGACCGTGCTCGGCACGCTGGCCTATTCGTCGCAGCCCGCCGTGCGCAGCAAGCCGCTGACCTCATCCGTGGCGCTCGCGCCCAACCGCATCGCGGAACCGGACCCGGGCAAGGCCTCGGATCACTACATCATCTTCCAGGGCGGCATGCGCGGCACACCGGTGATCGGCCTGGTCGACGGCAAACCCTCGCGCATCCAGGAGATCATCGCCAAACAGGGGCTGGCGTGGACCATGAACTACAACGCCCAGCACGAGGCGGCGCTGATGCACGAGCCGCTGCTGCAACTGCGGACCGGCGAACACGTCATGCTGCACATGGTCAACGAAACCGACTTCTTCCATCCCATGCACCTGCACGGCCACTTCTTCCGCGTGTTGGCCATCGACGGCAAGGAAACGCCGCTGCGCGAGTGGCGCGACACCGTGATCATGGCCCCGCGCCAGAGCATCGATGTCGCCTTCGTCGCCGACAACCCCGGCGAGTGGATGTACCACTGCCACATCCTCGACCATGCCGCGGGCGGCATGATGGGCACCATCGTCGTCGAATAGGAGTCGGCGCCGGATCGCCGTGCCGCCGGCGCCGACTTACTTATTTCGTGGATCGGCAAGGTCTCATGGGGCCTGCTATGTGCCGGCTATAACCGGCATTTTTGTTGACAATAGCCGGCTATAGCCGGCATAATTATCTATATAAGCCGGCCATGACCTGCCTGTGAGACATCCATGACTGATACCAAAACCCGCTTGAAGCGCCTGCAGCTCGCCGATGCGCTACGCACCTACCCGGCACCCGAGGTCGCGGCCGTACCGCGCGGCGGTTGGCTGCGCGCAATACGCGAGGCGCTGGGGATGACCCAGGGCCAGTTGGGTGCCCGCGCTTCCATCAGCCGGCAATCGGTGCAGGATTTCGAGCACGCCGAGGCGGATCGCCGCATCACCCTGGAAAGCCTGGACAGGCTGGCGCGGGTGATGGGTTGCCGCATGGTGTATGCGCTGGTGCCCGAGAACGGCTCTATCGATGCCTTGCGCGAGCGGCGAGCGCTGGCGCTGGCCGAGGCCCTGCTGCAGCCAGCCGATCATTCGATGAAGCTCGAAGCCCAGGGCGTCACCGCGCCGGAACGCGAGCGACAACGCCGCCTGCTGGCCGACGAGCTGCTGAACGGCAGCCCACGCAAGCTGTGGCAATGAACCTCGATTACCCGCCCGGTGCCACGCCGCTTGACCCGGACGAGGCGGCCGGATTGATTCCCGCGCATATCGCCAACCATGGGCAGTTGAACGAGTGGGAGATGGTGAACATCCTGGCGGGCGAGCAGTGGGCTTTCGGCCGCCGCCATCCCGACTTGCTCGACAACGAGTTCATCTGCCGCCTGCACAAGCGCATGTTCGGCGACACCTGGCGCTGGGCGGGAAGCTTCCGCAGCACCGAAAAGAACATCGGCGTGGAGCCCGTGCGCATCCAGCCGGACTTGCGCGACCTGTGCGAGGACGTGAAGGCGCAGCTCGAATACAAGAGTTATCCGCTCGACGAAATCGCCGCGCGTTTCAGCCATCGCCTGGTGGCAATCCATCCCTTCGCCAATGGCAATGGCCGGCTGTCGCGCACGGCCGCTGACCTGTTGCTGGTGCAGCAGGGCGCATCGCGCTTCAGTTGGGGCGCGGGCAATCTGCTTGCCGACAGCGACGTGCGCCAACGCTACCTGGCGGCGCTGCGCGCCGCCGATGCCCGGGACTACGGCCCGCTGCTGGCGTTTGTGCGTTCGTGAGTGGGCAGGGCTTCGTCGCTCTCCGTACCGCCGGCTACTTGGCTTTCGATGCCAGCTTGACGGTTTCGCCGGCGATCATGAACTTGCCGCGGCCGCGGTGGTGCAGGGTGCGCGGGTCCTTGCAGGCGGGATCGATCCAGGCCTGCTGCACTTCGAGGACGAAGAAGTTGTAGCGGTTCACCAGCCGCGTATCGGCGACGCGGCATTCGAGGTTGGCGTAGCACTCGGCGATCAGCGGCGCGGCGACGGTCTTCGCCGGCAGCGGCGTGAGGCCGAAGGCCTTGAACTTGTCGACGCGGCGGCCGGAAGTGTTGCCGCAGCCGACCACCTTGTCCGCGATGTCCGCGGTCGGGATGTTGAGCACGCATTCCCGCGTTGCCATCAGCGCCTCGAAAATCAGATGGCGGCCGCTGACGAGGCAGCCCACCAGCGGCGGCTCGAACTCCATCATCATGTGCCAGGACATGGCCATGACGTTGAACTTGCCCTTGTGCGCCGTGCTGAGCAGCACCACCGGGCCCGGTTCGAGCAGACCGTAGACCTTGGACAGGGGATAGGTGCGCTTGGTCATGCGGCGAGTTTAGCGGCATCGAACCCGGCTTGCGCTGGTATGCTGCCGCTCTGTCCGATTCCGCGAGACCCAGACCATGACCGACTTGTTCACACCGCTCCAGCTCGGCGCGATCACCGTGCCCAACCGCATTTTCATGGCGCCGCTGACGCGCTGCCGGGCCGGCGACGGCCATGTGCCGACCGCACTGATGGCCGAATACTATGCGCAGCGCGCCAGCGCCGGCCTGATCGTCGCCGAGGCCACGATGGCCATGGCCGGCAATTCGTCCTTCTGGCACGAACCGGGGATTTACTCCGCTGAGCAGGTGGCGGGCTGGAAGCTGACCACGGATGCCGTGCATGCCGCAGGCGGGCGCATCTTCCTGCAGGTCTGGCACGGCGGGCGGGCCTGCCATCCGCTGCTCAACGACGGCGCGCAACCAGTGGCGCCCAGCGCCCTCGCCATCACCGGCGACGAGGTGCACACGCCGCAGGGCAAGCAGCCTTACGTGCTGCCGCGCGAACTGCGCGACGACGAATTGCCCGCCATCGTCGCCGGCTTCAAAAAGGCCGCCGAAAATGCCAAGGCCGCCGGCTTCGACGGCGTCGAGGTTCATGGCGCCAACGGCTACCTGCTCGACGAGTTCCTCCGCGACGGCGCCAACAAGCGCGGCGGGCCCTACGGCGGCAACGTTGAAAACCGCGCGCGGCTGCTGTTCGAGGTGATCGAGGCGGTCAGTTCGGTATGGGGCAGCGACCGCGTCGGGCTGCGCATTTCGCCGGTGAACAGCTACAACAGCATGATCGACAGCGACCCGGTCGGCCTCGCCACCTTCCTCGCCAAACGCCTCAACGATTTCAAGCTGGCCTACCTGCACGCCATGCGCGGCGACTTCTTCGGCCTGCAGAAGGGCGATGCGATGACGCCGATCCGCGCCAACTACAAGGGCGTGCTGATCGCCAACATGGGCTATACGCCGGCCGAGGCCGCCGAGGCGGTAGCCGCCGGCAAGATCGATGCGGTGGCCTTCGGCACCGGCTTCCTCGCCAATCCGGACCTGCCGGCGCGGATCAAGGCGGGTGTGGCGCTGAACGCGCCGATCGCGTCAAAGTTCTATAGCCCCGGTCCGGAGGGCTATACCGATTATCCGACCCTGGCGACGGCCTGAAGAACACCGGCGCGAAGCCATGAACATCGAACTCACGCTGCACGAAACACGCGTCATCGGCTGCCTGATCGAGAAGGAGATCACCACGCCGGAGCAGTATCCGCTGTCGCTCAATGCCCTGACCAATGCCTGCAACCAGCGCAGCAATCGCGATCCGGTGCTGGACCTGGACGAGGCCGAGGTACAGCAG
>CAIZKA010000174.1 GCA_903933395.1 uncultured beta proteobacterium
GCGGCACAGGCCGGGATCGAGAAGAAGTGGGTGATCTACATCCTGATGGCCGACCAGGCGATTTTCACGCTCATGGATTTTTCGATGGGCGTTGCCGCCGACCGTGTGCAGCGGGTGCTGGGCCGGCTCGGCCGGCTGCTGGTGATTTTGACGGCGGTGTCCTGCGCGGCCTTCCTGCTGCTGCCGCTGGCCGCGCCTGCGGGTTCGCCGCTGCTGTTCCTGGTCCTGATTGCAATCTGGGCCGTGACGTCCTCGGCCCTGCGCGCGCCGCCCATGGCGATTCTGGGCAAGTATGTTCCGGCGCCGAAACTGCCCTGGGTATCGACGCTGGCGCTGCTCGGCATGGGCGTCGCCGGTGCCGGCGCGCCTTACCTGACGGTGAGCCTGCGCGGCGTCGATCCGCGCCTGCCCTTCGCGCTGTCTTCGATCGCCCTGATCGTCACCGTCAGCGCCATGCTCTGGGCCGAAAAGCATCTGGCCGGGGCGACGGCAGAAGCGGTACCCGAGCCGGTGGAAAAAAAGCCCGTCGGTACGGGCGTCGTGCTCTTCTTCGGCGCCGTGGCTTTGCTCGGCCTGGGCTTCCAGGCGCATTTCGCCCTGAACTCGGCGCCGCTCTACCTGCGCTTCGCCAAGCCAAGCGAGCTGGATTACTTTATGCCGGTGTTCTGGATCGGCTTCAACTTGCTGATCTTTCCCGCCTGCCGCGCCAACGAACGCTTCGGCGGCACCGTCGTCATGGCCGCGGGCGCCGTGGCGGGTGCGCTGGCTTCGGCCCTGGCCGCCGCCGCGCCATCGCTGGAATTGCTGGTAGTGCTGCAGTTCCTCGCCGGCGGCGCCTGGGCGGCGGTGCTGATGAGCGCGATGACGGCGGCCATCGCCATCGGTCATGTCGGGCGCGAAGGCGCGGCCACCGGCGGCCTGTTCGCCCTGCTGGCGATCGCCACTTTCACGCGCATGGGACTGGTCGCCGCGCAACTGAACAAGGATCCGGCCGTCAGCGCGCTGCTGGTCTGGCTGCCCGGCCTTGCCTGGCTGGTTGCCGGCCTGCTGCTGGTGTGGCTGACCCTGAGTTTTCGGCCACTGCCTGCCGATGCCGCCCGGACATCCGGCTGAGAACCGTGGCGGACTCCCGCCGTAAGCACCGGGGGATGGATTGCGCCCGAAAAGTCGGCGCTGGCGCTGCGGCGATTCAGTCTAATTTCGAAGCGTCATACCGGCGAAGGCCGGTATCCAGCGAGCCATGTGATGCGCTCCGCAACCCTGGATTCCGGCCTTCGCCGGAATGACGATCCTTTGAATGCTGTTTCACAATTTCCGGGCCGCACTACTAACCCTTCGGGCGGCTGAATCGCGTCAGGTTCTTCATCATCTCCGCGATTGCGGGGCTGATTTGCTGCTTGGCCTGCACCGGATCGGCAATCTCGCGGTCATTGCCGTCGGTGACTTCGTCGCGCTTGGCGCCGCCGGTGGCATTGATGGGGAAGGCCACCTTGATCTTCTCGCCCAGATAGGCCAGGCGGTTCCAGTCCGCCGCAACCGCATACTCGCGGTGATAGGCGGGATCCAGCAGGTTCATGCCCTGCGAATAATCGGAGGGCGGATTCCGCACCCCGAGCAGGGGCATCAGGGTTGCCGGAATGTCCAGGTGACTGGTAATCCCGCTTATCACGCGTGGTTTACTTCCGGGTACCCAAATTACTCCCGGTGTGCTGGTCTGGAAGCGGTTGAATTCAGCGCTATGGCCCCAGCGGCTGATTTCCATGAACTCTTCGCCATGATCGCCCAGCACGATAATCACCGTGTTGTCCAGGAGCTTCTTTTGCCGCAGGTGTTCGATGACGCGCCCCACTTGCTGATCGACATGGCGCGAGGCATTGAGATAGCGGTTTTTGATCAACTTGATGTCGCCCTTGAAGTCCGTCGTCAGGTAGTTCAGGTCTGCCAGGTAGGGCTCGGCAATCACGGTATCCGGCGGGAAATCGTAGGGAGCATGAGTCGATTCGAAGAACATGTAGGCCATGAACGGTCTGGATTGATCGCGCTTGTCGACAAACGCCAATAAGTCCTTAATGTTTTGCTGGTCGCGCTGCCAGGCGGGAGTAGTCCCAGCAAACAGGACATGCATGTCATTCGGGTTCATGCCGACAAAAATCGTCTTGTCAAAGGCTGGGAAGGTGAAGCGCTGGCTGGTATGCAGGGCGAACTGGTAGCCGCGCTGCTGCATCACGTCCATCAACACCGGCGCACGACGCGCGTCGTGCATCGGGAACCAGTAGTTGCCGTAGAGTCCATAGAACATCGAGAAGACGCCCATCTGGGTGAGGTTGCCGCCGCTGTAATGTTTCTCCATGCGCAGTGCCTGCTGCGAAAAGTCCCACAGCTGCGGCATGATCTTCGGATCGAGCATGTCGAAACGCAGTGACTCGGCAACCAGCCAGACGATGTTCGGCGGCCGCACGGAAGTGTCGACATCGAGCGGCACCAGGGGATAGTTGAGCACGCCTTTCTTGACCTGTACCCCGTCCGATGGCCTTTCGGCCTCCTGGATGCCCAGTTTGGCCGCCAGGGAGCGCCATCTCAACGGCAAATACATCGGATAGCGTTCGCTGGCGAACAGGATGGGCTGGAAATTGACCGCGGTGCTGTAGGCGTAGGCAACGCGTTCGCCCATGCTCGCCAGCAGGACGATCAAGGCCAGCCAGCGCCAGCGCAACAGGCGCGGCAAGGGTCGCGAGGAGGTGGAACTGCGCGCTACCAACCAGTAATAGGCAAGTCCCTGGAAGGCCAGCAGCGCCGTGATGATCAGGGCTGCCGTCAGTTGGGTGCTGGTCGTCGCACCCAGGGAGTCGATGCCTCCCGGCGTCAGAACGAGATCCACCACAAAGCCGTTGATGTGAAAGCCGTACATGTCGTGGATCAGCCGATCCGCGAACAGCAGCACATGGGTCAATCCGGTCATGCCGATGAGTGCTGTCGCCAGCGCCGATTTTTCGTAGCGCCAGCCTTTCGCGCGACGCAGCAGCCAGTAGGTCAGGTAACCGACCGCGATGGCGGGCAGGAGATAGAACATCGAGTAGGTTGCCGTCGTTGCCAGGGTCCACAGAGCGGTGCCCGGATCGGCGTACTGCCCACGCGAAGTGAAACGGGTGACGTGGGCGATGACGCCCAGCCACGTGAACAAATAAAACCGGCTGATGCTTGCAAGCGAAGGTAATGCGGGCATCGATGAGGCTCCCAAAACCACTATGATAGACCAGTGAGCTTAACAAGCTCTTAACAGGCGGGCATTGGTTCGCGGCGCACCATAAAACAAC
>CAIZKA010000175.1 GCA_903933395.1 uncultured beta proteobacterium
CGATCAGGTGCGGCACCTGATCCAGCGCGGTGTCGAGTTCGTCCATGTCATGCAAAAGGAGACCCGCGACGCGGCGCAGATCGAGCGGGACGTGGCCGCGGCGGGCGCGCGTGTTGCCCATCTGTTTCGCGGCGATGGCAGCGCGGCGCGAAAGGATCTGGGGGCAGCGATTGCCGCCTACCGGCGGCACGCGGCCTCATGAGCGCCCGCCGCCGGGCCGCCCCAAGGGGGGCGCAGGGGGCGCAGCCAAGCTACGGAGCCGCGCCGCGGCGAACCCTCGTCACCCGCTCCGGGCAGGGGGTTGCGGGGAGGTTAGTCCAGTGAGCACGCTGTTTACCGTCGAGCAGGTCCTGGCCCGCGCGGACGCGCTGCCCGCGCTACCGCAAATCGTGACCAGAATTCTGGAAATGCTGGGCGACGAGGATGCCAATGTCGATCTCCTCAGCACGCATATCGTCAACGATCTGGCGGTGGTGGGGCACATTCTGGCGGCGGCCAATGCCGGCGCGCTGGGCGCCAGCGGCCGGGTTGATTCGGTGCGCCAGGCCATCCTGCTGCTCGGCATCAGCCGGGTGCGCGACATCACCCTGGCCACGGCAATCATTGACCGCTTCAAGGCGGTGCCGCCCTTCAATGTCAAGGGGCTCTGGCTGCACAGCGTGGGGGTGGCCGTCTGCGCACAGGATGTGGCGCACACGGCCAGGCTTGACGTGAATGCCGCCTACACCGCCGGCTTGCTGCACGACATCGGCCAGTTGCTGCTGGTTGCCTTCAATCCCGAGGCCTACGCCAGGGTGCTGCTGGCAAGGGGTGCGCGCGATACCGACATCGTCCCGATCGAGCGCGAGCTTATCGGCGTCGATCATGCGCATGTCGGCGGTGAGCTGGCCAGGCTCTGGAAACTGCCCGAAGCGGTGGCGGACGCGATTGCCGGGCATCATGTGTCGGACCAGAACGACCCGGAAAACGAACTGGCCGATGTCGTGCACATTGCGGAAGTGCTCAGCCACGCGCTTGATCTGGGTGGCTGCGAAGACTCCCGGGTGCCCGAATTATCCAATTTGTCCTGCGCCCGCATGGATATCGACTGGGGGCAGTTCGTCGAGCATTTTCCGCGGATAGAGGCACGCTTCGCCAATGCCCGGATCACGCTGGGGCTCTAGCCGGCCCGGGCGCCTGCGCTCTTGCGAGGCGGCCTACAGATTTCGCCCGTGTTACCGTTATAGTGGTCGTAGAGGAGAATACTGACATGGCTGGACTTTCATCGCCCGGGATCGGCTCGGGGCTCGACATCAATGGCCTCGTCACCAAGTTGATGGAAATCGAGCAGGCGCCCGCCAAGGCGCTGAACACCCGGGAAGCCGGTTTTCAGGCCAAGCTCACGGCATACGGCTCGCTCAAGGGCGCACTGTCGTCCGTGCAATCGACCGCCAAGGCATTGACCCTGGCGGCGACGTTTACCAGCCGTACGGCCGTGGTGTCGGACGCCACTATCCTCTCCGCCTCGGCAGATACCACAGCGGCGGCGGGTGTCTATTCCATCGTGGTCACGCAACTGGCGAAGTACCATGCCGTGCGCAGCAACACCAGTTACGCGGCGGCCTCCGACACCTTCAACACCGGCACTCTGGCGATAAAAGTCGGCGCCGGCACTGCGGTGAATGTCACCATCGACAGCGGCAACAATACGCTGGCCGGCATCCGCCAG
>CAIZKA010000176.1 GCA_903933395.1 uncultured beta proteobacterium
AATGGTGGAGGCGGCGGGAATTGAACCCGCGTCCATAAGTGCGCCACAGACAGTTCTACATACTTAGCCGCGTCATTTGATTTGACCCGCAACACGCCGACGGACAGGCTGGTTGCAGGCGATTCGCTAAGTTTTCGAACCGTGCATCGCGACTCCGCACAGCCTTATCCCACGTATATGATTCCGATGCAGCTTGCGCTGCCTGGCCCGTGAGAGAACCAGTTCGGAAGCCAGCCGCTGTTAAGCGGCTAGAGCGAAACGCTCGTCGTTGGCAGTTAGTGCGTTCCGGATGGATTTACGAGGTACCCAGATCCTCGGTATGCCCTGCATGCTTTGTCACCCATGTCGAAGCCATGTCGCCCCCTGGATGGTGCGGACCAGATGCTGCCTGATCCGCGGATTGCAAGCGGGATTCTAGCGTTTTGCCGCGGCGATGCCCAGAATATCTGCGGGCGAGGCGGCGATGGCGTCCGCGCCCCAATGCGCCGGCGGCTTGCCGTCGCCCAGATAGCCCCAGCCGGCGACGATGGTCTGCATGCCGGCGACACGGCCGGCGATGACGTCGCGCTCGTCGTCGCCGATGTAGATGCAGTCGCCCGGCGCGATTCCCATCACGGCGCTGGCCAGATGCATCGGATGGCCATGGGGCTTGGCCCGCCGGGCGCTGTCGCCGCAGACGATGCAGACACAGCGCTGGCGCAAGTCGAGTCCTTCCATGAGGGGAATCGCAAAACGCAGCGACTTGTTGGTGACGATGCCCCAGGGAATTGCCCGCGCTTCCAGTTCGTCAAGATGCTCGGCCATGCCGGCGAACAGTCGTGTGCCGACACAGAGCGCGTCCTGGTAGATGGCGAGGAAGCGCCGCTGCAGGTCGGCATAGGCGGCATCGGCCGGCGTGATGCCGAGGCCGGCACCGATCATGCCGCGGGCGCCCGAAGAGACGTGCGGGCGCAGCATTTCCATCGGCAGCGGGGCGCGACCCTGTTCCTGCAGCAACTGATTGAGTGCCGCGCCGAGGTCGGGCGCCGTGTCCGCCAGCGTGCCGTCGAGGTCGAAAAGTACGGCTTCAGGCACTGCGCCGCGCCCGCAGCAGGTAATTGATGTCGGTATCGCCGCCGACCACGCCTTCACGCGTGAACGGGTTGTAGCGCAGGCCGGTGATTTCGAGGACTTCCAGCCCGGCATCGCGGCACAGGCGCGCGAGTTCGGCCGGCTTGAGGAAGCGCGTGTAGTCGTGGGTGCCGCGTGGCAGCAGCCTGAGCAGGTATTCGGCGCCGAGCACCGCCACCAGGTAGGCCTTGGCGTTGCGGTTGATGGTGGAGAGAAACACCTGGCCGCCCGGCTTGACCAGGCTGGCGCAGGCGGCGACGGTGCTTGCCGGATCGGGCACGTGCTCGAGCATTTCCAGGCAGGTGACGACGTCAAATCCGGCGGGGGCTTCCGTGGCCATGGCTTCGGCGGAGATCAGGCGATAGTCGACGACCTGCCCGCTCTCGTACAGGTGCAGGCGTGCAATCCCGAGGGCCTTGTCGGACAGGTCGATGCCGGTGACCACGGCGCCCGCGGCCGCCATGCCCTCGCTGAGCAGGCCGCCGCCGCAACCGACGTCGATCACGTTCTTGCCCTTGAGCTCCGCGTTCCGGTCGATCCATGCCAGGCGGGCAGGATTGATATCGTGCAGGGGGCGGAACTCGGAGTTCGGATCCCACCAGCGGTGGGCCACTTCCCCGAACTTGTCGAGTTCCTCCGGATCGACGTTGGCGCTTGTGTTCATGGCGGTGTCTCAGCTCATTTCAGTAGTTGTTCCCGCCATGACCGGGCGGGAACACAAGTCCTAGGATATCGTCCCCGCGCAAGGAGCGGGGACATAAAAAAAAGCCCTGCTGGGCAGGGCTTTTTCCGGAGTCAGGCAGGATTACTTGGTGCCGATGACTTCGATATCGACGCGACGGTCGGGTTGCAGGCAATCGACGACCTTCTTGCTCTTGGCGCCCTTGCACTGATCAGGCTTGGTGACCGGCTGCTTCTCGCCCTTGCCTTCAGAGTAGACGCGGTTCGCTTCTACACCCTTGCTCACCAGATAGGCCTTGACGGCATCGGCGCGCTTCTCGGAGAGCTTCTGGTTGTAAGCATCGCTACCGAAGCGGTCGGCATGACCGACGGCGATGATGACTTCCAGCTTGATGCCCTTGATGTCTTGCGACAGTTTGTCGAGCTTGGCCTTCCCTTCGGGACGCAGATCAGCCTTGTTGAAGTCGAACAGGGCGTCGGCGGCCAGGGTTACCTTCTGCGCGGCGGGCTTGGGTGCCGGAGCAGGGGCCGGGGCCGGAGCGGGAGCGGGCTTGGCCATGGGAGCGGCAGCCATTGGCGGCTCGCACTTGGCTTTGGGCATCAGATCCTTGTCGCACTCGCAACCGATCGGGTACTGGCCGTACATGACGCTCTCGGCAGCAGCCGGGGTCCAGAAGTTGGTACGCCAGCACAAGCCGAAATTATTTTTGGTGACGACGCCACGCTGGTCGATCACGTAAGGAATAACTTCGCCGGCCTTTAGGGGAATCGCGACGTTTTGGGCAAATGCCGAGGCGGAAAGCCCGAGCAAGGTGGCGAGCAGCAGAGAATGTTTTGCACTAATCATGGATTTCCCCTTTTCTTGGGCTAAGTTGTAACGGAATTCAGTATTTCTTTTTCCTTGATGATACTGCACTGCATCAGGAGGCCAAGCGAGTATGCCACAAACCTGCGATGTCAAGCAATTCCGCAATATTGATTTGCGATGGAGCGCCGCCAGTCATGACCAGCTTACCCGCAACCCATGTATGGCTCACCTGTTCGCGGCCGGCGGCATAGACGAGGTGCGAGGCCGGATCGAAGCACGGCTGCATCAGCCATTCGTCAAGGCGCACGGCGCACAGGTCGGCCGCCTTGCCGGGTAGCAGCGAGCCGACCTTGCCGTCCAGCCCCAGGGCGCTGGCCCCGCCCAGCGTGGCGGCACGCAGCGTTGCATGCGCGTTCAGGACTTCGGCGTTGCGGCTGGCTCCCTTGGCCAGCAATGCCGCGTGGCGCATTTCATGGAACAGGTCGAGGCGATTGTTGGACGCGGCCCCGTCGGTTCCCAGGCCGAAATTCAGCCCGCGCGCCTCGATGGCCGCCATCGGCGGGATGCCGCTGCCCAGCTTCAGGTTGGAGGTCGGGCAATGGGCGAGGTGGCAACCCTCATGCGCCAGCAGATCGATTTCCGCCGCGTCGAGATGCACGGCATGCACGGCGATCAGTTGCGGGCCGAGCAGCCCCAGTCGGCGCAGTCGCTCGATGGGTCGCACGCCGTGCAGCGTCAGGCTTTCCTCGATCTCGTGGAGAGTTTCATGGACATGCATGTGGATGGGTATTTCAAGCTGGGCGGCCAGCGTGGCGATCTTTTCGAAGGTCTTGTCGGCAACCGTGTAGGGCGCGTGCGGGGCGAGACAGAAACCGAGCAGCGGGTCGCCGCTCAAGGCGTCGCGGATCGCCAGGCCCTTGGCCAGATAGTCGTCGGCATCGGCAGCATAGCGGGTGGGAAACTCGATGGCGATGATGCCCAGCACGGCCCGCATCCCCAGCCTTCTGGCGGCGGAGGCGGCGGCGTCGGGAAAGAAATACATGTCGTTGAAGGTGGTGATGCCGCCACGCAGCATTTCGGCGCAGGCCAGCAGGGTGCCGGCATGCACGAAATCCGGGGTCGCGTGGCGTGCCTCCGCCGGCCAGATGCGCTCGTTAAGCCAGCGCATCAGGGCCAGATCGTCGGCGTAGCCGCGCAGCAGGCTCATGGCAGCGTGGGTGTGGAGGTTGATCAGGCCCGGCAGCAGCACCTGGCCGGGCAAATCTAGGGTTTGCTGCGGGCGGAAGCGCTGCAGCGCTTCCGCGTCGGGCAGGAGCGCAACGATGCAGCCGTCGTTTATCGCCAGTGAATGTCCGGAAAGCGTGATTCCGGCTGGTTCAATGGGGATGATCCACTCCGGGCGGATAAGCAGGTCTATTTCGGCGGGCGCGGCGTCCGGAGCAGGGAGTGGTTTCATGCGCTGATTCAACCAGATTTGGTGCTCCGGGACAACCCGCCGGGCTATCCCCGCATGCTAAAATTGCTCCTTTTCACGCCATCGTCCGCCGCAAGCCGGCTGAGGCCGCCTAAATGACATCGTTCGCCAAAGAAACCCTGCCGATCAGCCTCGAAGAGGAGATGCGTCACTCTTATCTCGATTACGCCATGAGCGTGATCGTCGGCCGGGCACTGCCGGACGTGCGCGATGGTCTGAAACCCGTGCACCGGCGCGTGCTTTTCGCCATGCACGAGCTCTCCAACGACTGGAACCGGGCCTACAAGAAGTCGGCCCGCATCGTCGGCGATGTCATCGGCAAATACCATCCTCACGGCGACACGGCGGTCTACGACACCATCGTCCGCATGGCCCAGGATTTCTCCCTGCGCTACATGCTGGTCGATGGTCAGGGCAACTTCGGCTCGGTGGACGGCGACAACGCGGCGGCGATGCGTTACACCGAAGTGCGCATGGCTCGCATCGGCCACGAGCTTCTCCTGGACATCGACAAGGAAACCGTCGATTTCGGCCCGAACTACGACGGCTCGGAGCATGAACCGCTGGTTCTCCCGGCGCGCATCCCGAACCTGCTGATCAATGGATCCGCGGGCATCGCCGTGGGGATGGCAACCAATATTCCACCCCACAACCTCAATGAGGTGGTGGATGCCTGTCTGGTTCTGCTCGGCAACCCGGAAACCACGATCGACGAACTGATCAAGATCATTCCCGCGCCTGATTTCCCGACGGCTGGGCTGATCTATGGTGTTTCCGGCGTGCGCGACGGCTACCACACGGGTCGCGGTCGCGTGATCATGCGCGCGCGTACCCACATCGAGGACTTGCAGCGCAGCGGTCGGCAGGCCATCGTCGTCGACGAATTGCCCTATCAGGTCAACAAGCGGACGCTGCAGGAAAAGATTGCCGAACTGGTGCACGAAAAGAAGATCGAGGGCATCGCGCATATCCAGGACGAGTCGGACAAGTCCGGCATGCGCCTGGTGATCGAGCTGAAGAAGGGCCAGGTGCCGGAGGTGGTGCTGAACCACCTCTACAAGCAGACGCAACTGCAGGACACTTTCGGCATGAACATGGTGGCGCTGGTCGATGGCCGGCCGCGCCTGCTGAACCTCAAGGAAATGCTGCAATGCTTCCTCGCCCACCGCCGTGAGGTCATCACGCGACGCACGGTGTTCGAGCTGCGCAAGGCGCGCGAGCGCGGGCACATTCTCGAAGGCCTGGCGGTCGCGCTGTCTAATGTCGATGAAATCATCGCCCTGATCAAGGCCGCGCAGACGCCGGCAGACGCCAAGCGCGGCCTGATGGCGCGCACCTGGCGCTCGGCCCTGGTGGAAGGCATGCTGGCCCGGGCGTCGGCCGAATCGTCGCGCCCCGATGGCCTCGGCGCGGAGTTCGGCCTTTCGGCGCAAGGCTATCTGTTGTCCGACGCGCAGGCGCAAGCGATCCTCGAACTTCGCCTGCAGCGCCTGACCGGCCTCGAGCAGGACAAGATCGTCGCCGAATACAAGGAAGTGATGGACCAGATCGCCGACCTGCTCGACATCCTGGCCCGCCCCGAGCGCATCACCACGATCATCGGCGAAGAACTGGCGGCCGTGAAGGCACAGTTCGGCGACGCGCGGCGATCGGAAATCGTTCTCAGCACGGCCGACATCAACCTCGAAGACCTGATCATGCGCGAAGACATGGTCGTCACGCTGTCGCATACCGGCTACATCAAGCGCCAACCGCTCGCCGACTACCGCGCCCAGCGGCGCGGCGGACGGGGCAAGCAGGCGGCGGCGATCAAGGAGGACGATTTCGTCGATCGCCTGTTCGTCGCCAATACCCACGACTACATCCTGTGCTTTTCCAGTCGCGGCCGGGTGTATTGGCTCAAGGTCTACGAAGCGCCTGAAGGACAGCGGGCCTCGCGCGGCAGGCCGATCATCAATCTCTTCCCGCTCGAGGAGGGCGAGAAGATCACGGCGATCCTGCCGGTCAAGGAGTTTGACGAGGAGCATTTCGTCTTCATGGCCACCGGGATGGGGACGGTGAAGAAGACGCCGCTGACCAGTTTCGCCAATCCGCGCAAGGCCGGAATCATCGCGGTCGGCCTGGACGAAGGGGACCGCCTGATCGGGGTGGCCATTACCAACGGCCACTGCGACGTCATGCTGTTTTCGGATTCCGGCAAGGCGGTACGCTTTGCCGAGGACGATGTACGGCCGATGGGTCGCGAGGCTCGCGGTGTGCGCGGCATGATGCTGGAAGATCAGCAGAGCGTGATTTCCATGCTGGTTGCCGATAGCGAGGACTATTCCGTGCTGACGGCGACCGAGAACGGCTTCGGCAAACGCACGCCGATTGCCGAGTACACCCGCCACGGCCGCGGTACCAAGGGCATGATCGCCATCCAGACCTCCGAGCGCAACGGCAAGGTCGTGGCCGCCGTTCTCGTCGACCTGGGCGAGACGCGCGAGGAGATCATGCTGATCTCGACCGGTGGCGTGCTGATCCGCACCCGGGTTACGGACATCCGGGTCATGAGCCGCTCGACCCAGGGTGTCACGCTGATCAATCTCGACGACGGCACCTATCTGGCCGGCGTCGAAAAAGTGATTGAAACCGAAGAAATCGAAGAATCCGAAGAACCAGATACCGAGGAGTAAGACAAACCATGGCACGCATTTTCAATTTCAGCGCAGGACCGGCCGCATTGCCTGAGGCGGTACTCAAGCAGGCCGCAGAAGAATTGCTGGACTGGCACGGCAGCGGCCAGTCGGTGATGGAAATGAGCCATCGCGGCAAGGAATACATGGCCATCCACGCCCAGGCCGAAGCCGACCTGCGTGAACTGATGGGGATTCCCGCCAATTACAAGGTGCTGTTCCTGCAAGGCGGCGCCACCCTGCAGTTTGAAATGATCCCGATGAACTTGATGGCGGGCAAGGCCGGCGCCGACTATGTGCACACCGGCGAATGGGCCAAGAAGGCCATCAAGGCCGCCAAGGCCTTCGGCAAGGTCAATATCGTCGCCAGCAGCGAGGACGGCAAGTTCGCCTACGCCCCGGCGCAGAAGGACTGGAAACTCGACAAGGATGCCGCTTACGTGCATTACACCGGCAACGAGACCATCGGCGGCGTCGAGTTTCAATGGACGCCCGAGACCGGAAACGTTCCGCTGGTGTGCGACATGTCCTCCCACATCCTGTCCAGGCCGGTCGATGTCAGCAAGTACGGCCTGATCTACGCCGGCGCGCAGAAGAACATCGGCCCGGCGGGCCTCACCATCGTCATCATCCGCGACGACCTGATCGGCAAGGGCGTACCGGCCCCGCAGACCATGATGGACTACAAGACCCACGCCGAGAGCGACTCGATGTACAACACGCCGCCCACCTACGGCATCTACATCGCCGGCCTGGTGTTCCAGTGGCTCAAGCAGCAGGGCGGCCTGGCGGCCATCGAGAAACAGAACATCGCCAAGGCAACAATGCTCTACGACTGCATCGACGCATCGAGCTTCTACGCCAATCCGGTGCGCAAGGAAGACCGCTCGCGCATGAACGTACCGTTCACGCTCAAGGATGCCGCGCTGGACGAGGAATTCCTCAAGGGTGCCAAGGCCGCCGGCATGGTGCAGTTGAAGGGCCACCGCTCCGTCGGCGGCATGCGCGCCTCGATCTACAACGCCATGCCGGTGGCCGGTGTTGCCGCACTGGTCGCCTACATGAAGGAATTCGAGGCAAAAAATGGCTAAACCGGTCAATGTCCTGATCCTCAACCAGATCTCGCAAAACGGCCTCAAGCGCCTGCCGGCGGAGCATTACCAGGTCGGCAAGGACGTCGCTGTCCCGGATGCGATCATGGTGCGCTCGGCCGACATGCACAAGATGGAGATCCCGAAGTCGGTGCAGGCCATCGCTCGCGCCGGCGCCGGCACCAACAACATTCCGGTCAAGGCCATGTCGGCGCGCGGCGTACCGGTGTTCAACGCACCCGGCGCCAATGCCAACGCGGTCAAGGAACTGGTGGTGGCCGGCATGCTGCTCTCGGCGCGCAACATCGGCGGGGCGATGAAATTCGTCTCCGCCCTCGATCCAAACGATCCCGAGATGGAAAAGA
>CAIZKA010000177.1 GCA_903933395.1 uncultured beta proteobacterium
CTTCAGGAATCCAGCCGGCCCTTGTTTTCCGGCCGTGGATTCGGCGTTGGCGTCGCTTTGGGCGTCACGTTGACCTTGGCGCCGCCCAGGCTCGTGGTGATTTCGATCACGCCGGACAGTATCCTTTCCTCGGGATTTTTCTGGCAGTAGCTGTCGAGCAGCGGGATCAGCACGCTGACGCTGGCGACCACGGGGCTTGCGGCTGTCGTGCCGCTACGGGCATACACGTTGTGGCCGGCAATGAAGCCCTGCGCCCATTCCAGCGCCAGCGCGCGCGACTCGGCATTGCCCGCCGCCTTCCATTCCTGCCATTCGCTGCACTTGCGGATGCCCATGCCGGCCAGCTTGACGTCCCGGGACTGCGCCTGGACGTTGCCGATCGTGGCCGCAAGCAGAGCCAGTGCCAAAGCCGGAACTGTCGCGGCGGCATGAAGGCGAAGGATGGGCATCGTGTAAGCGGGACGCAAGTGAATGGCAGCCCTTATCCTAGCAGCTTGCCGCTGCGCTGCGCCGCCTGAGAGGCGGCCGGTCCGCACGCAAGGAATTTGTGGCAGAGTAGCCGGGGTTCACCAAGCGGCGTCGGACCGCCGCCGAAAGGAAGCATCGCCATGCATAAAGGATATCTTGCACTACTCGGTCTGATCGCCCTGCTGGCGGCGGCACCTGCCGCCGCGCAAAAGGCCGCTGCTGTCACCGGCGACACGCAGGCGCCGCAGAACCGCATGGTGTTCCAGATTAATGAGGACGATACGCGCAAGTGGAACACGGTGCTGGCCAACCTCAATAACGTGCAGGAAGAGCTCGGCAAGGTCGACATCGCGGTGGTGGTCATCGGGCCCGGATTGGGAATGCTCAAGGCCGACGCGCTGACCGCCAACCGGGTGCAGGATGCCATGTCGGCCGGTGTGCGCTTCGTCGCCTGCGGCAATTCGATGCAGGCGCAGCACCTGACGAAGGACGACATGATCGACGGCATCGAGTACGCCAAGGCCGGCTATGTGGAAGTGATGCGCCTGCAGAAAGCGGGCTATGCCTATATCCGCCCCTGAACCGGCGCCCGCGCCGATGCTCGACTGGTCGCGCATAGACACCGTCCTGCTCGACATGGACGGCACCCTGCTCGACCTGAATTTCGACAACCATTTCTGGCAGGTGCATTTGCCTCGACGCTACGCCGAAGCCCGCGGCATGTCGCCGGCGGCCGGGCGCGAGGAACTGATGGCGCGCTACCACGGCCGCGCCGGGACGCTGGAGTGGTACTCGGTGGATTTCTGGGAAACCGAGCTGGAACTCGACATCATGCGCTTCAAGGAGGAAGTCGCGCACCTGATCGACATCCATCCGCATGTGCCGGCCTTCCTCGATGCGCTGCGCGCCGGCGGCCGGCGCGTGGTGCTGGCGACCAACGCGCACCACAAGAGCGTGACGCTGAAAATGGCAAAGACGGGGCTCACGCCGCGCTTCGACGCCATCGTCAGCTCGCACGCGCTGGGCGCGGCGAAGGAGGAGCAGGCCTTCTGGCAGCGCCTCGCCGAAATCGAGCCCTTCGATCCGGCGCGCACCCTGCTGGTCGACGACAGCCTGCCGGTACTCGACAGCGCACGCGAATACGGCATCGCGCACCTCGTCACGATCAAGAAGCCGGATACTGCCAGGCCGGAAAAGCATACCGGCGACTATCCGGCGATAGACGATTTCTCGCAGATCATCCCGACATAGCAGTTGTTGCATTGCAGCTTGACCTTGCCGGACAACACCCGGTAAGTTGTATACAAAATATCGTATGCAACAATAAATACACGTGGAAACAAGGGTTAACCGTTCATCACTGTCAGAACAGGCTGTCGGTTTGCTGCGCGAGCGGATCTACAGCCACGCCCTGCTGCCCGGCCAGCGGCTGGACGAAGCCGTGCTGGCCGAGCAGCTTGGGATCAGCCGCACGCCCCTGCGCGAAGCGCTCAAGGTGCTCTCGGCCGAGGGCCTGGTGGACCTGCAGCCGCACAAGGGCTGCTTCGTCACCGAACTCGGCTTGCGCGACCTGGAAGAGATTTTTCCCATCATGGCCACGCTTGAAGGCCGCGTCGCGCATGAGGTGGCGGTCAGGCGCACACCGGCCCAGCTCAAGGCGCTCGACGCCCTGCATGAAAAGCTGGAACGCCATGCGGCGGCGGGCGATGTGGATCGCTATTACGAAACCAACTACGTCTTTCATGACCGGATGCAGGAGTGTGCGGGCAACCGCTGGCTGCAGATCGTGATCGGCGACCTGAGGAAGCTCCTGAAGCTTTCCCGCCACCACTCGCTGCGCCTGGAAGGCCGGCTCAGCGCTTCGCTGGCGGAGCATCGTGCGCTGATGCAGGCCTTGCACCGGCAGGACGCCGATGCCGCCGAAGAGCTGATGCGCGGCCATCTGCTGGCGCAGTTGGCGGCCCTGCGCGAATTGTCGCTGGCAGCGGAGGTCGTCGGTGGTTGAGGGCCTGGTCGAGCGCCTGAAGGCCATAGTCGGCGCTCGCGGTACGGCGGGCAACCGGCCGAAACAGGTCGAGGAGTGGCGTCGCCAGCTCACCGAGTGTGCCGAGGCGAAAGGCGGCGAGGTCTCGGCACGTACCCGCGCCGCCGCATTGGCGCAAACCTATCTCAAGCTCGACGATGCCGCGCGCCATGTCTTCCTGCGCCTGATTTCACTGGAGTTCGGACCGACCCCGGGCCTGGTGGCGGCGGCTCACGAGAGCTATCAGCAGGCAGTCGGCAGTCCCGCACAGTGGGACGCCGAGGCCGAGCTGCGCACCGCCCTGCGTTCGGCGCGGATCCGCATCCTGACCCAGTTCAACGCCATTCCGCAGGGCGTCAAGTTCCTCGTCGACCTGCGCGCCGACCTGCTGCGTTACCTGGAAGAGGACGCCGAACTGGCGCCGCTTGATCGCGAGCTCGAGTCGCGACTGGCGGCCTGGTTCGACGTCGGTTTCCTCGAACTGCAGCGCATCACCTGGAATTCGCCGGCGGCGCTGCTGGAAAAACTCATCGAGTATGAGGCGGTGCATGAAATCCGCTCCTGGACCGACCTCAAGAACCGTCTCGACTCCGACCGCCGGCTGTATGCCTTCTTCCATCCGCGCATGCCCATGGAACCGCTGATCTTCGTCGAGGTGGCGCTCACCGATTACCTCGCCGACAGCGTCCAGGCGCTGCTCGACGAGAACGCGCCGGTGTTCGATGCGACGCGTGCCGACACGGCGATCTTCTATTCCATTTCCAATACCCAGGCCGGGCTTCGCGGCGTGTCCTTCGGCAGCTTCCTGTTGAAGCGCGTGATCGACGACCTGCGCCGCGATTTTCCGAAGCTGAAAAATTTTGCCACGCTGTCGCCCCTGCCCGGTTTCGAGTCCTGGGCGCGCAAGAACCCGCAGGAACTGTCCGAGGCCGGATTGCAACTCGACGCCGCGCAGCTTGCCGCGGGGGAGTGGGCGCAGGATGCGGCCGGGGCGCGCAAGATCAATGAATCCCTGACCCAGCTCGCGGCGCGCTACCTGACCCTGGAAAAATCCCGCCGCGGCGGCGGCAGGCAGCCGCTCGATGCCGTCGCCCGTTTCCATCTCGGCAACGGTGCGCGCCTGGAGCGCATCAATGTACTGGCTGATGCGTCGCCCAAAGGGATGCAGCAGTCTTTCGGCGTGATGGTGAATTACCTGTACGACCTCGACGAACTGGAACAAAACGTGGAGAGTTTCGCCCGCGAGGGTACCATTGCCACCTCGGCCGCCGTCAGGCGGCAGGCGCGGCCCAAACAAAATTAAACGAGGAGAACGAATATGCGACGCAATTTTCTGAAAGGCGCCCTGGCGGCAATCGGCGCGATGACGCTGGGTCTGGGCAGTGCGCAGGTGCTGGCCCAGACCAAGACCATCAAGATTTCCCACCAGTTTCCGGGCGGCACCATCGATGAAGGCGATTTCCGCGATCGACTGGTGCGCAAGTTCGCCGCCGAGGTGGAAAAGAAGAGCGGCGGCGCACTCAAGTTCGAGATTTACCCGGCCGCCTCACTGATGAAGGCGGTGCCTCAGTACAAGGCGCTGTCCACCGGCGCGCTGGACATGTCGCTGTATCCGCTGGCCTATGCCGGTGGCGAGTTTCCCGAGGCCAACCTGACCCTGATGCCGGCCGTGATCACCAGCTACGAGCAGGGCCTGCGCTGGAAGGATGCGCCGATCGGCAAGGAGCTGGTGCGCCTGCTCGACGAGCGCAACGTCAAGATCATCACCTGGGTCTGGCAGGCCGGCGGCATCGCCGCCAAGGGCAAGCCGCTGGTCAGCCCCGATGACGCAAAGGGCATGAAGGTGCGCGGCGGCAGCCGCGAGATCGACCTGATGATCAAGGCCGGCGGCGGCGCCGTGACCAACGTGCCGTCCAACGAAATCTACAGTGCCATGCAGTCCGGCGTACTGGATGCCGCCGTCACCTCGAGCACCTCGCTGATCAGTTTCCGCCTGCATGAAACCTCCAACTTCCTGACGGCCGGACGCAAGCATTCCTTCTGGTACATGTTCGAGCCGCTGCTGATGTCGAAGAAGACCTTCGACGCGTTGACGCCGGCACAGCAGAAACTGGTCATGGAAGTCGGCGCCTCGCTGGAGAAGTTCGGCATGGATGCGGCCAAGGCCGACGACGAGCGCGTGGTCGAGGTCTTTACCAAGGCCGGCCTCAAGGTGGTCGACATGGATCAGGCGGCGTTCGACAAGTGGCGTGAAGTGGCGAAGAACTCGGCCTGGAAGGACTTCGAGGAGAAGGTCAAGAACGGCAAGCAGCTGTTCGACATGGCCCTGTCGGTCAAGTAAGGCAATGCGCAAGATCTGGTGGCAGTTCAGTCGAGCGGTTAATGCGTTCAACACCCTGACCGGCTACCTGTCCGGGGTGTTGATCGTCATCTGCAGCGGCGTCCTCGTCTTCGAGGTGGTGGTGCGCTACTGGCTCGGCTGGGCGACCGACTGGGAAATCGAGATGTCGATCATGTTGCTGATCGTGGCTACCTTCATGAGCGCGGCCTTCACCCAGGCCTCGCGCGGGCATGTCGGCATCGAGGTGCTCGACGCGCTGCTGTCGGCGCGCGCCAACCGCTGGCGCAACCTGCTCGGCGACATCCTGTCGATGGCCTTTTGCATCTTCATCGCCTGGCATGCCTGGAAGTTCTTCCATGAAGCCTGGGCCGACGGCAAGATGAGCAACACCGCCTGGGCGCCCAAGCTGTGGCCGGCCTATCTGTTCATGGCCCTGGGCATGACGATGCTCTCGCTGCAGATGCTGGTGCAACTCGGCGACCAGCATATCCATCAGCACAGGGAAGACGAAGAGTGAGTACCTTGCAAGTAGGCATCCTGTTCGGCATCGCCACCTTCGTTGCGCTGTTTTCCGGAATGCCGATCGCGTTCGCGGTGGGCTCGGTGGCGCTGGTCTTCATGCTGCTCTACATGCCGGCGGAAACCGTGGGGCTGATCGCCGAAACCCTGTATTCGGAGCTCGACAATTTCGTCCTGCTGACCATTCCGCTGTTCGTCCTGATGGGCGCGGCAATCGGCAAGTCGCGCGCCGGCGGCGACCTGTATTCCTCGCTCAACCGCTGGATGGGAGGCATCCCCGGCGGCCTCGGCGCCGCCAACGTGATGGCCTGCTCGGTGTTCGCCGCGATGTGCGGATCGAGTCCCGCCACCTGTTCGGCGATCGGTTCCTCGGGCATTCCCGAGATGCGCAAGCGCGGCTATTCGTCCGGACTGGCGGCCGGCATCATCGCGGCCGGCGGCACGCTGGGCATCCTGATCCCGCCCTCGCTGACCCTGATCCTCTATGGCGTCGTCACCGAGCAATCGATCGGCAAGCTGTTCATCGCCGGTGTCGGTCCCGGCCTGCTGCTCACCGCGCTGTTCATCGTCTGGGTGGTGATCAAGTTCCGCCGCGAGCAGGCCAGCGCCAGGTTGCTGGGCGATAACGTCGAGATCCTGCGCGAGGAAAGCTTCACCTGGCGCCAGAAGCTGGAAACCCTGCCACGACTGGCGCCCTTCGTCGGCATCATCGTCATCATCATGGTCGCGCTCTACGGCGGCTGGGCCACGCCTTCGGAAGTCGCCGGCATCGGCGCCTTTTTTTCGCTGCTGATGGTGATCGTGATCTACGGCTGCTGGCGGTGGGCCGACATGAAGGCCATCCTCGGCGGCACGGTGCGCGAATCGACCATGGTGATGATGATCATCGCCATGAGTTTCTTCTACACCTATGTCATGAGCTACCTGCACATCACGCAGGAAGTCGCGGCCTGGATGGTGGGGCTGCCGCTGGGCAAATGGGGCTTCTTCGTCGCCACCAACATCCTGCTGGTGGTGCTCGGCTTTTTCCTGCCGCCGGTGGCGATCATCCTGATGGTGACGCCGATCATCCTGCCCGCGCTCAAGGCGCACGGCATCGACCTGGTCTGGTTCGGCATCGTCATGACCATCCTGATGGAAATGGGCCTGATCCATCCGCCGGTCGGCCTCAACCTCTTCGTCATCAATTCGATTGCGCCCGACATACGGATGCGCGACATCATCTGGGGCACGCTGCCCTTCATCGGCCTGATGATCCTGGCCATCGCGCTGCTGGCATTCTTTCCGGGGATCGCGATGTGGCTGCCGGACAATGTCAAATAAGCGCTGAAGCAATCATTCAATGAATCAGAACCTGTATTCGCTGCTCGCCGCGCATTTTCCGGAGAACCCTGCAGCGCCCTGCATGCTCCTGCCCGACGGCCGGGTGTGGACCTACGGCGACGTCGAACGCGCCTCGGGGCGCATGGCCAACCTGATCGCGGCGCTGGGCTTGAAGCCAGGCGACCGCGTCGCGGCGCAAGTGGAAAAGACCCCCGAGGCGCTGGTGCTCTACCTCGCCGCATTGCGCGCCGGCATGGTCTTCCTGCCGCTGAATCCGGCCTACCAGCGCCACGAACTGGGGTACTTTCTCGCCGACGCGAAGCCCGGCCTGTTCGTCTGCCGGCCGCAGGCGCGGGCACTGGCCGATGAACTGGCCGGGCAAGCCGGCGTGCCCCACGTCCTGGAACTCGACGACGCGGGAAACGGCTCGCTGATCGCCGCCGCCGCGCCGCATGCGGACGCCTTTGTCACCGTGACGCGAACTGCCGCGGACCTTGCCGCCATCCTCTACACCTCGGGCACCACCGGGCGTTCCAAGGGTGCCATGCTCTCCCACGGCAACCTCGCGCACAACGCGCAGAC
>CAIZKA010000178.1 GCA_903933395.1 uncultured beta proteobacterium
AGGACATGGGTGAACTTTTCGACGGAGTGGATTTCGACCACGCCGGCGCCGCCCTTGATGGTGTGTGCCGCGCGAAACACGGCGTTGATGGTTTCGGGGTCGCGGTCGCCCTGTTCGAGCTGCATCAGCCCGGCTTCCATGGCCTCCAGCTGTTCCCTGGCCTCGACTGAAAAAACGCTGAGAAGTTCGTCCATTAGATGCTCCGGATCAGGAATGATCGTTGGCGGGAATCACCAGCGGGTCGCCAAAAAATGCCGCCATGTTGAAAAACTCGATGCCTTCCAGTACCGCCGGGCTGTGGCCGACGATGCGCAAGGCGTTGCCTGTCTTTTTGCTCTCGCGCTTGGCCAGCGCCAGCAACTGAAAGCCGGCGGTGTCCATTTCGCCCACGCGCGAGAGATCGAGTTCGAGCGTGGTGCCGGCGCGGATGCCGTCGATCAGGCGCTGCTTGATTTCGACGGCGTGGTAGATGCTCAGGTCGCCATCGAGGGTGAGGCGCGTGGCGCCGTCAGTGGTGGTCTGGTTGGTGAATTCCATTCTTCGTCTCCTCGCTAACGGGGATGACGAATCGCCACCCCGCATTGTGTAACTTGCCGCATTCACCCCCCATCCCCTCCCCAACCCTCCCCTTGAAGGGGAGGGAGCAAAACTCCTCGCCCTTGAAGGGAAGGGAGCAAAACTCCTCCCCCTTCAAGGGGGAGGGTGGGAGGGGGATGGGGTCCTGTTTCACGCTAAAACAATTCGATCTTCGGCCCGGCCTTGCTGGCCTTGACGCTGCTTCCGGTGGCGTTGTGATGGGTATCGCGCTGCGAATCCATGACGTAGTTGCTGTAGATCTGGTCGAGATGCTCGGACAGCGGCTGCAACTGGAAGTGCGGGTCTTCAAGCTGGCCGAGCCGGGTGGCCAGCATCGTCGAGTAGCTGTCGAGGCGGTTCAGCGCGTCGATCACCTGCTCGATCTGTTGGCGCGTCACATCCTGGAATTGCACGCTGGCCAGCGCCGACATGAACATTCCGGCGAGCTCCTGGCTGCTGCCGGTGATGGTCGCCATCACCTCGGCTTCGTGTTCGGTCACTTCCCTGTAGCTCTTGCCCAGATCGTCGAGCTGGATGGCAAAGCTTTCAAGTGCTTCGCGTTCGGCGGCGGCGTTGTCATGGGACAGTTTGTCCTCGAACTGCGACTCGATGGAGTTGGCGACGGTCTGGATGCCGCTGCTGATCTGGCTCACGGCTTTGTCCGTCTCACCCGAGAGCTTGCGCACTTCGTCAGCCACCACGGCAAAGCCGCGACCGGCCTCGCCGGCACGCGCCGCCTCGATCGCGGCATTCAGCGCCAGCAGATTGGTCTGCCCGGAAATGTGCTTGATCAGGTCGACCAGGGTACCGAGCGAACGCGCTTCCTTGACCACCTGGGTAATACGCTCCCGGTCTTGCTGCGCCGTCATGACCCGATCACGGATGAAAGTCTCCAGCGTCCCGATCAATTCCCGATTGCGCCCGATGCGACTTTCCGAGGCGGTCAGCAACTGGTTTGACTGGCTGGTAGTGGTTTCGACAAAGGCGCCGAGCCGCGAGATGATTTCGTCGATGCCCTGCAAGCGGCTGGCAATGTCGAAGGCGGCTTTTTCGGTTTCCGCCACGACCCCGCTTAACTGCCCGCGCACCACGTCGTTGAAGCCCTGCAC
>CAIZKA010000179.1 GCA_903933395.1 uncultured beta proteobacterium
ATCGTCGCGATGATCATTCAGACGGTGATCTTTCTCGGCCATTTTTCCGATGCAAATCAGGCGACCCGAGATATCTATGAGCGGCGCACCGAGCCGGTGCGCATGCTTGGTCGCATCGGCAAACTGATGGCCGATAACCGCGCGCAGATCCTGCTCGGCCTGCAGCACGATCCCGCCGGCGCCTACGCCAAGCTGCACGACCACCCGCTGTCGTTTCACCATGACCAGGTGAAGAAGGGTGTCGAGGAAATCACCGCGCTGTGGGCGGAGTACCAGAAAACCATTCATGGCGACGGCGATCGCAAGAACGCCGAGGCCTATGCCGAGGCACGCAAGAAATTCGTCCAGGAGGGCTTGCTGCCCATGGTCAAGGCGCAACAGGAGGGCAATTTCGCCGCCGCCAACCTGATCCTGCTGCAGAAAGTCAATCCGCTCTATGGCGAAGCCTCGACCAGGGCCGACGAGGTCCTCAAGTACCACACCGACCGTGCCCGCGAGCTGTTTGCCGAGTCGCAAGCCGACTACGAGCACGATCGCCTGGTGGCCATGATCGAACTGCCGGTGGTGATCGCTTTGGCGCTCTTCTTCGCAATGCAGCTGATCCGTTCCATCACCCGTCCGCTGGCGGTGGTGGGGGAAACGCTCAACAACGTGGCGCAGGGCAATTACAGCAACGCGGTCGACGTCAGTCGCAACGACGAACTCGGCAAAGCCTTGCAGGGCCTGCAGTCGATGCAGACACGCCTGGGTTTTGAGGTGATGGAGACCAAGCGGCAGGCGGACGAGACGCTGCGCATCAAGATCGCACTGGACAACGTCAGCACCGGGGTGATGATCGCAAACAGCGAGAGGACGATCATCTACGCCAACAAGTCGGTGCAGAGAATACTGAAGGGAGCCGAAGCGGCCATCCGCCAACAACTGCCGAATTTTGATGCCGAGAAGATGCTGGGTGTGAACATCGACACTTTCCACAAGAACCCGGCACATCAGGCCAAACTGCTATCGACCTTCACCAGCACCCATATCGCCAACATGGAAATTGGCGGGCGTCATTTGCGGGTGAGCGCCAGCCCGGTCATCAACGATCGCAACGAGCGTCTCGGGGCCGTCGCCGAGTGGCTGGATCGCACCAACGAAGTCATGGTCGAGAAGGAGGTGGCGGGCATAGTCGAAGGCGCACTGCGCGGTAACTTTGTCACGCGGCTCAGCCTGGAAGGCAAGGAAGGTTTCTTCATACAATTGGCCGAAGGACTCAACCAGTTGTCCGAAGTGACGCAGACCGGGTTGACGGATGTTGCCCGGGTTCTGCAACTCGTGGCCGCGGGCGACCTGACGCAAACCATCGACGCCGAATATCAGGGCATTTTCGGCCAGCTGAAAGACGACACCAACACCACGATCGAGCGCTTGCGTGAAGTCGTGGGGAGGATCAAGGAAGCCACCGAAGCGATCAACACCGCCTCGCAGGAAATAGCCGCGGGCAACCAGGACCTGTCGAGCCGTACCGAAGAACAGGCGAGCAGTCTCGAAGAAACCTCGTCATCCATGGAAGAACTCAACGCCACGGTCAAGCAGAACGCCGAGAATGCCAGGCAGGCCAACGAACTGGCCAAGACATCCAACGCCGGCGTGGTGAAGGGCGGCGAAGTGGTGAAGCAGGTGGTGGTCACCATGGGCGAGATCCAGGCCAGTTCGAAGAAGATCTCGGACATCATCGGCGTCATCGACAGCATCGCCTTCCAGACCAACATCCTGGCCCTGAACGCCGCGGTCGAAGCCGCG
>CAIZKA010000180.1 GCA_903933395.1 uncultured beta proteobacterium
ACCAGCCCGTGCCAATCCTTGTCGGCTGCGGCCTCAACGGCAGCGGGAGGCGGTGCAGAAGCCGGCGCCGGCGCCACAGCGGCAGGCGGCCGGACCGCAGGCGCGGGTGCCGCGGCAGGCGCCGTCGGGTGCAGCGGCGCCGGCGCTGCGGCCTTTGCCGCCACCTGGGGCGCTCCGGCACGTTCGGGGCGGAAGGCGTGAAGCCTCAGCAGCGTCATGACAAAACCGGCATAGTCGTCCGGAGCCAGCGACAGTTCGTCGCGGCCGTGGATGGCGATCTGGTAGGCCAGTTGCAGGAATTCGGCATCCAGCACCCCGGCATAGGATGTCAGGCGCGCGCGTTCGGCCTCGTCGAGCAGCGCTTCCGGCGCGAACTGGGCCAGCGCGATACGATGAAACAGCGTCGCCAGTTCCTGCAGGCCGCCGTCGAAGGACAGGCTGCGCGCATCCATCAGCTTCGCCACGTCCAGCATGGCCTGCACGTCCTGCGCCACGAGACCGTCGAGCAGGGCGAACAGGTGCTCGTCGCCGACCGTGCCGAGCATGGCACGCACGCCCTCGTCTTCCACCTTGCCCGCGCCGTGGGCGATGGCCTGATCGAGCAAGGAGAGCGCGTCGCGCATGCTGCCCGCGGCGCCCTTGGCCAGATGCCGCAGCGCGGCCGGCTCGAAGGCCACGCCCTCGGCTTCCAGCACGCGCGACAGATGGTCGACGATATGCGTCATCGGCATCTGCTTGAGGTTGAACTGCAGGCAGCGCGACAGCACGGTGACCGGGATTTTCTGCGGATCGGTGGTGGCGAGGATGAACTTGACGTGTTCCGGCGGCTCTTCCAGGGTCTTCAGCATCGCATTGAAGGCGTGCCCGGAAAGCTGGTGGACTTCGTCGATTACATACACCTTGTAGCGACCGGCGGTCGGCGCATAGGTGGCGCGTTCCAGCAACTGGGTCATGTCGTCGACCCCGCGGTTGGAGGCGGCATCGAGTTCGATGTAATCGATGAAGCGCCCGCTGTCGATCTCGGTGCAGGCCGCACACACGCCGCAGGGCGTCGAGCTGACGCCGGCTTCGCAGTTCAGCGCCTTGGCCATGATGCGCGCCAGCGTGGTCTTGCCCACCCCGCGTGTGCCGGTGAAAAGATAGGCGTGATGCAGCCGGTTCTGGTCCAGCGCATGGGTCAGGGCGCGCACCACGTGTTCCTGCCCGACCAAAGTGGCGAAGGACTTGGGGCGCCATTTGCGGGCGAGGACCTGATAGCTCATGGGCTGATTTTATCAGGCCCGCTGCTCTGCATGCCGGGGAAAGCGCTTCGCGCGCCGGCAACAACCGGGGCAGCCCGTCACTGACGGCTGCCCCGCGTCGCGGAAAAACTCTCGCGTTCCGGCGTCAGCCTTTGCGCGGCTCCGCAGCCCCCGGAGCGGCCCCGGGGCCGCCGCGACCGGGACCATGCCGATGCGGGCCGGCCATGCTGAAATGCTTGTCGGCCGCCGCTTTCTGCTCCGGCGTCAGTCCTGCGTAGAGACGGGTGAAGGATTCATTCACCGCTTCCATCGCGGTGACGCGCTCCTTCATCATGGTTTGCATCTGCGCCATGCGCTCCGGAGCGGGGACCGGCTTGTCGCTCTGCATGCGCTCGCGCATGACCTGCCTGCCCTTATCCGCCTGCGCCTTCGACTTGTCGGCAAAAGCCTTCCAGAGCGCTTCCTGCTCTGCGGTGATCTTGAGCTCGCTCTTGAGCTGGGTAAGGCGCTGTTCGGCGCGGGCGCCCGGCTCCATCATGCCGCCGCGCTGCATCGAAGCGCCTTTCATGCCCGGCATGCCATCCGGACCGCAGCCCGGACCTTGCGCATAAGCGACGCCGAAGCAGACGGCGCTGGCGGCAATAAAGCCCGCAATAATTTTCTGGTTCAGGTTCATGATGTGCTCCTGTAATGAATGCCTCATGGCAGGATGCATTTGATCCGGCCGCTGTAAGCCGGATGTGACAGGAGCGGGAAGTTTGTAAGGGAAGATTGCACGACCTGCCACGGGCGGCGGGCGGCGAAAAGGGGCGGCGAGCCTGACCCCCGGCACTTGCGGAAAATGGCTGTGGCTGCTTCCTTCCGGACCTGACCAGATTCACCACCCCTCAATGCGGGGAGACCCGCCGCGGCGCGAATTCTAGCAGTGCCGGGGTGCGG